>CAMLLE010000226.1 GCA_946480555.1 uncultured Verrucomicrobia subdivision 3 bacterium | reverse complement strand
CGCGTGCGACAGCCTGTTTGATGGTTTCAGCCACAGCACGCGGAATCCCGAAGCAATTCTCGCCTGGCAGAAATGGTCATTCATTGCCAAGGCATTTTTGCCCAGCATCTGGCTTAGCTTCAGCCTCACCTATTCGCGCGGAAACTACCGCGACTTTCTTTCGCGCTGGCAGATTCCGTTGATGGCAGCGTTCGGTCTGCCGCTCATTCTCATCCTCGCTTTTCAGGAACATCTCGCCACGCGACTATCACTGAACGAGACGGGCGAACCCTTCTGGCTGGGGTGCGGCCTGGCAGGAAACATCCTGCATATCACGCTGCTCGTCTCGCTGGTCGTCGTGCTGGTGAATTTGGAGAAAACCTTTCGCACGGCAGTCGGCACGTTGCGCTGGCGAATCAAATTCGTCGTGCTCGGCCTCTGCGTCATTTTCGGCGCGAAGATTTATACGGCGAGCCAGGTGATGCTCTATTCCGGCGTGCTGCTTTCCTATTCGGGAATTGAAGCGGCAGGATTGTTGATCGGCTGCCTGTTGATCGGCATCTCTTACATCCGCGCGGGCAAGAGCGAGATCGACGTCTATCCATCGCATGCGTTTCTCTACAACTCGATCACAATCATCGTCGCCGGCGCCTACCTGCTCATCGTCGGGCTGCTGGCGAAACTCGTTTCCGAGATCGGCGACGCAACGGGATTTCCCATCCAGGCGTTCCTCGTACTGATCGGCATCGTGGGTTTGGCGCTCGTGCTGATGTCCGACCGCGTCCGGCAGAAGACGCGCCACTTCATCAGCCGCCATCTGCAACGTCCGCTTTACGATTACCGTGGCGTCTGGCGCAGCTTTACGGAAACGACGATTTCGCGCGTCGAACAATCCGACTTGTGCGCCGTCGTCGTTCGCTTCGCATCGGATTTGTTCCAGGTGCTTTCAGTGACCGTCTGGCTGGTGGACCGCGAAAAGGAGCGGCTGGCGTTTGGCGCCTCCACTTCGCTGCAATCTCCGGAGGCGAATCAAATTGCTCCGGAGCGTGCCGAGGTTACCCAGCTCATCAACGCGTTTCAGAATCATCCCGAACCGGTGGACATTGATGCTTCAACTGAACCTTGGGCCGCAACATTGCGCAAGTTCACGCCCGGCGAGTTTCGCAAGGGGGGCCACCGCGTTTGTGTGCCGATCATCGCAGGCGGGGAACTGCTCGGCCTGATGACGTTGAGCGATCGGGTAAGCGGCATTCCCTGGTCTGTGCAGGATTCCGATCTCCTGAAATGCATCGCAGATCAGACCGCCGCTTGCTTGCGGAACATCCAGCTTTCGCAGCGCCTGATGCAGGCCAAGGAAATGGAAGCGTTCCAGACGATGTCGGCCTTCTTCGTTCATGATTTGAAGAACACGGCTTCGACGCTGTCGCTGATGCTGAAAAATCTGCCGATTCATTTCAACGACCCGGCGTTCCGCGAAGACGCCTTGCGCGGGATTGGCAACACCGTGACGCACATCAACAGCTTGATTGGCCGGCTCAGCCTGCTGCGGCAGGAGCTGGCGATTCATCCGGTGGATTCCGATCTCAATGATTTGGTTAGAAAAACACTGAAGGATGTCGCGCAAACAGCCGACGTAAGCCTCGTCACCGAACTTGGCTCCGTGCCGAAGGTGCGTCTGGACGCGGAGCAAATGCAGAAAGTGGTATTGAACCTGGTGTTGAACGCAACGGAAGCGGTGAGCCGCGGCGGCGAAGTGCGCGTGCAGACTGGTCAATCGAATGGCTGGGCCGTGGTCGCCGTCAGTGACAACGGTTGCGGCATGAGCCCGGAGTTCATGGAGCGGTCGCTGTTCCGCCCGTTTCAAACGACGAAGAAACGCGGAATTGGGATTGGCATGTTCCAAAGCCGCATGATAGTGGAAGCGCACAAAGGACGCATTGAAGTCCAGAGTACGGTCGGCCAGGGAACGACGTTCCGCGTTCTGCTGCCGGCCAGCAATTGATGATGAAGCCGAAACTCCTGATTGTTGACGACGACGAAAGCATCCGCACCCAGATGAAGTGGGCGCTGGCGAACGATTACGACGTGACGCTGGCAGAAGATCGCACCACCGCCGTGGATTCGTTCCGCGCATTTTCGCCCATGGTCGTTCTGCTCGATCTCGGGCTGCCACCGCGCCCGGCCAATCCGGATGAGGGCCTGGAAACGCTGGCGGAAATCATCGCCATCGACCGCTTTGCCAAAGTCGTCATCATCACCGGCCAGAGCGAAAAGGAAAACGCGCTCAAGGCGATCGGCACCGGCGCTTATGACCTGCTCTGCAAGCCGGTGGACATGGACGAACTGCAGCTTCTGCTGAAGCGCTGCTTCCACATCGCGCAATTGGAACGCGAGTTTCACCAGATGCAGGCGGCGGTCAGCGGCGATGGCTTCGAAGGCATGCTTGGCACCAGCACGGTGATGCAGGGCGTGTTTGCGTCGATCCGCAAAGTTGCCACCACCGACGTTCCGGTTTTGATCCTCGGCGAGAGCGGCACTGGCAAGGAAATGATTGCGCGCGCGATTCATCAGCGCAGCAATCGCAAGAACGGCCCGTTCATCGCCATCAACTGCGGCGCGATTCCCGAAAACCTGCTCGAAAGCGAATTGTTCGGTCACGAACGGGGCGCGTTCACCGGCGCGCATGTCCAGCGCAAGGGCCGCATCGAGCACGCGGACGGCGGCACGCTGTTCCTCGACGAAGTCGGCGAACTTCCCCTGCCCCTCCAGGTCAAGCTGCTCCGCTTCGTGCAGGAGCAACAGATCGAACGCATCGGCGGCCGCAGCACGATTCACGTGAATACGCGCGTCGTCGCCGCCACCAACGTCGATCTCAAGAAAGCGATGGTCGAAGGCAAGTTCCGCGAAGATCTCTATTACCGTCTTGCCGTTGTTTCCGTGAAGCTGCCGCCATTGCGCGAACGCACCGGCGACGTTCCAGTTCTCGCCAAATCATTCCTCCAACGGTTTGCCAAGCAGCAGAATCGAAACTCGCTCGACTTCAGTGCCAAAGCTTTGCGCGCGATTCAGTGCCATAGCTGGCCGGGCAACGTTCGCGAGCTGGAAAACCGCGTCAAACGCGCGGTCATCATGGCCGAAGGCCGCTACGTGAACGCGGCCGACCTGGAACTGATGGAGGACGCGGTGAATGCTGAAATCGTCACCTTGAAACAGGCGCGCGAAGCTGCGGAACGCGAGGTGGTGCTCGCGGCAATGCAACGGAACGGTGGAAAAATCAGCCGCGCCGCCGAAGACCTGGGCATCAGCCGTCCCACACTCTACGAACTGCTCGATAAATTGGGCATCGACCGCGGCGCCGAAGATAAAGAGCCACAGACCTGATCAGTCTTCGCAGCGGCCTCTCGACAGAGGCCGGCCTATTTCGTTATCAGCGGTGCTCTGCCGGAACGCCGCTGCCGGAAACGAACGGTCGCACCCGCTCTGCGAGCAATCGATAGCCTTCTGCGTTGAAGTGAATTTTGTCCTCCACGAGCAAATCTGCGCGAGGCTTCCCCTCGTGATCGAGCATCATGTCGGCGGTTTCCACATATTTCAGCCCCGGCGTCGCTTCAATGAACTCCTTCACCAGGCGGTTGAATTGCTCTTCCCTCGGCGCATTCTCCCAACGGAGCACTGTCGGATTCCAAGAGATAAACACGATTTCCGTATTCGGCAGTTTCTCGCGGACGATGCGAACGAACTTCTTGAAATCCTCCGCCACCGCTTCCGGCGATTTGCCTTTCGCGATGTCATTCCCGCCGCACCGAAAGACGATCTGCCGCGGCTCGTAGGGAAACAGGATTCGGTCCGCGAAGTGAATGCAGTCCACGATCTCGCAGCCGCCAATGCCGCGATTGATCACGGCGGTGTTTGGGAAATCCCGCGCCAGCGTTTTCCACAGGCGGATACCGGATGAGCCAACAAACAGAACCGCGCCTTTTGGCGGCGGATTCGTGGCGTCACTGAGCTCATACGTCCGCACCTCCGATTCCCAGACACCGAAGTTGTGATTCGTGTCTGCCGCAACACCCGCCGCGGCCCAAAGTGCAATCGCCAGCAGCGCAATAATTCTTACGGGATTCATGCCAGCAGTAGATTCGTTCGCGCCGTGGGCAGCAATCTCCATCTCTCAATTGCCCGGCATTCGCGCAGCCACTAAGCTCTGCGGATGCAATCGAAAGGTTTTGTCTATCTGGTGGGCGCCGGTCCGGGCGATGCGGGCTTGCTGACGCTCCGCGGCGCGGATCTGCTGCGGCGCGCGGAAGTCGTGATCTACGACATGCTCGTGAATCCCGAACTGCTGCGCCTGGCCTCGCCCGCGGCTGAACTGATTTCGCGCGGCAGCCGCGGCACCAGCGCGGCGCTTTCGCAGGACGACTTGAACCAGCTCCTGCTCGCCAAAGCGCGCGAGGGCAAGATCGTGGTTCGATTGAAGGGCGGCGATCCTTACATCTTTGGCCGCGGCGGCGAAGAAGCGGAAGAACTCGCGGCGGCGGGCATTCCATTTGAAGTCGTTCCCGGCGTGTCCTCGATTGTCGCAGCCCCGAACTACGCCGGGATTCCGCTGACGCATCGCGATTATGCTTCGACATTCACGGTGCTGACTGGCCACGAAGATCCGGACAAGGAGGAATCCGATCTGGACTTCGATCAAATCGCAAAGATCCCCGGCACCAAAGTCATTCTCATGGGGCTCAAGCGCCTGAACGAACTTGCCTCGACCTTGATTGATCGTGGAATGAGCCCGGAAACGCCCGTCGCCGTGGTCCGCTGGGGAACGCGCGGGAACCAGCAATCCGTGCAAGGCACGCTGGCGACGATCAGCCGAATCGCTGCAGAGAAGAACATGACCGCGCCTGCCATCACAATCATCGGCAACGTGGTCAGATTGCGCCCGAAGCTGAACTGGTTTGAGAACCGTCCGCTGTTTGGAAAGCGAATCGTGGTGACCCGCACTCGCGATCAGGCAAGTCAGCTTTCGCAGAAGCTTTCCGAGCGCGGTGCGGACGTCCTGGAAATTCCGACCATTCGAGTCGGGCCATCCGATCGGCGTGAAGACATCATTGACGCCTTGCTGGAACTGAATTCCTACGATTGGCTCGTCTTCACGAGTCCGAACGGCGTCACGTCATTCTTCGATTTGTTCTTCAAACGCTTCCAGGATTTGCGCGACATCGGGGGGGTGAAGATTGCCGCGATTGGCCCCGCCACCGCAGCCAAGCTCCGCGAACTGCATCTTCAGGTGGATGTCATGCCCGAGGAAGCGCTCGGATCGAAGATCGCAGCGGCGATGAACAAATACGAGTCGGTCGAGAATTTGAAGATCTGCCTGCTGCGCGCGCAGGTGGCCAATCCAGACCTGCCGAAGGAACTCGAGGCGCTTGGAGCGATCGTCGATGACATCGGCATCTACAAAACGGAAGCGGAGACGGAAGACCGCACCGGCAGCGCAGCCAGGCTGCTGGAAGGCGGCGCGGATTGGATCACGTTCACAAGCGCGTCCACACTGGAGCATTTCCACGCCCGGTTTGATCTGCCGAAACTGCGCAAGCAATTCCCCTTGATGAAACTTGCCTCGATCGGCCCCGAAACCTCGAAGGCAATCGAAGCTCTTGGCCTGAAACCAGACGTCCAAGCCACGGAGCACACGATTGACGGGCTGGTGGCTGCGCTCATGAAGGCAACGAAGAAGGGTTGAACTCGGGGAGAGCGTGGGGAGTCTCCCCATCGTCTAGAGCGGTTACCAGAAGAAATTTCCGACAACCGCGGAGACGCGGAGACGC
>CAMLLE010000225.1 GCA_946480555.1 uncultured Verrucomicrobia subdivision 3 bacterium | reverse complement strand
GTGCAGCGGGTTCAATCGAGGTTGGCTGGTGCGGATTTAGCTAATAACCCGCCGTCTAAAACGTTTATGGCTAAGATCGACGCGTTCTTTAACCTGATGTTCGAGCAGAAGGCTTCCGACCTGCATCTGTCTTCAGGCAATTCTCCCATGCTGCGGATCAACGGCGAACTGCAGCGCGTGGATTTCCCGCCGCTGGAGAGCGACGCGTTGAAGACGATTCTTTACGAGATCGCGCCCGAATACAAAATCAAAGTCTTCGAAGAAACGGGCGACGTCGATTTCGGCTACGAAATCCCGAACATCTCCCGCTTCCGCGCGAATTTCTTCAACCAGAAGAACGGCATCGCCGCGGTGTTCCGCCAGATTCCGAGCAAGGTGCTTTCGTTTGAAGATTTCGAAAAGTTCGACGCTCCCCTGCCCGCGGTTCTGAAGAAATTCGCCATGCTGCATCGCGGCCTGGTCGTCGTCACCGGCCCCACCGGTTCCGGCAAGTCCACCACGCTCGCGGCGATGATGGATTATGCGAACAAGAACCGGCGCGATCACATCATCACGGTGGAAGATCCGATCGAGTTCGTTCACGAAAGCAAGAACTGCCTGGTGAATCATCGCGAAGTGGGCGTTCACACCAAATCATTTGCCTCCGCTTTGCGCGGCGCTTTGCGCGAAGATCCGGATATCGTTCTGGTCGGCGAGTTGCGCGATCTGGAAACGATCGAACTGGCGCTCGTCGCGGCCAGCACGGGGCACTTGGTTTTCGGAACGCTGCACACTCCCAGCGCGGCCAAGACGGTGGATCGTATCATCGACGTCTTCCCCGCCGAGCAGCAGAACAAGGTGCGCGCGACGCTTTCGGAAGCGTTGAAAGGTGTCGTGGCACAGAACCTCTTCAAGCGCATCGACAAAAAAGGCCGTGTGGCCGCGCTGGAGATTCTCGTTTTCACCACGGCGATTGCGAACTTGGTGCGCGAAGGCAAGACGCACCAGATTCCGGGCATGATCCAGGTCGGCAAGAAGCTGGGCAACCAGCCGCTGGACGACGCCATCATGGAACATCTGCGGATGAAACGCATCTCACCCGAGGAAGCCTACGACAAGGCGCTCGACAAAAAGAAATTCCGCAACTTTCTGGCGAATCCGCCGGAAGACGACGACATGTAAATGACCTATGCGCCGCCCTGAGCTGGATCATATTCTCACCACGATGCTGGATTCCCAGCCGGAGGTTTCGGACCTGTTGTTCACGGCCGACAAACCTCTGCAGGTTGAATCCTTCGGTGAACTGAAACCCGTGACGCTCGATCCCGCGATCGAGAAGCTCACGCCGTTTCAAACCGAGATGATCGCCCTGAATCTCATCGGCGAAAATCAATGGCACATTGAAGATCTGCTGCGCCGCGGTTCGTGCGATTCCGCCTACACACTTGGCGATCGCGCGCGGTTCCGCGTGAACATCTTCTCGCAGCGTGGCAATTGCTCCATCGTCTGCCGCCAGCTGAACACCCAGATTCCGACGCTTGAACAACTGAAGCTGCCGGAGATCATCCGGATGATTCCGCGCGAAAAGACCGGCCTTGTGCTGGTCACGGGCGCTACTGGATCCGGTAAATCGACCACGCTGGCCGCGGTGTTGAATGAGATCAACGCCACGAAAGCCGTTCACATCATCACGCTGGAAGACCCGGTTGAATTCGTTCATCCGCATCGCAAGGCCACTTTCAACCAGCGCGAACTGGGGACCGACTACGACAGCTTCGCCAGCGGTTTGCGCGCAGCCTTGCGCCAGGCACCGAAGGTGATTCTGGTCGGCGAAATGCGCGATCGCGAAACGGTGAAGATCGCGCTCAGCGCGGCGGAAACGGGCCATCTCGTTCTCAGCACATTGCACACAATCGATGCGGGCCAGACGATCAACCGTATTCTCGGCATGTTCGAAACGGACGAGCAGGAGCAGATTCGCGCCCGCCTCGCCGACACGTTGCGCTGGATTGTCAGCCAGCGGCTCGTGCCCAAGAACGGCGGCGGCCGCCACGCGCTTCTGGAAATCATGGGTTCGAACTTGCGCACGCAGGAGACGATCCGCCTGGGCGAAAGCGAAGGAAAGACGTTCTACGAGATCATCGAATCCAGCCAGCCGTTCGGATGGCGCACATTCGATTTCTCGGCGCTCGACGCTTACGAAAAGGGAACCATCACCGAGGAAACCGCGATGCTCTACTGCACCAAGCGTGGGCCCGTCACACGTGGCATCGACAACATCAAGAAAGCCCGTGGCGAGATGACTTCCGACATCGGTTCGCTGCGGATGAAGGCCCACGAAACGCCGAAGCCCGCACCGGCTGCTGCTGCGCCTGCTCCGGAAGCTCCGATGACCCTAAAACTCAAGTAACGTATGGCCGATCAGTTTGATTTCATCAGTGCGACGGACAAGCCGGCGTTGCTCGCCTTCTCGACCCCGGAATGGCTGGAGGCCACGCGCACCGCGCTGGTCGAGCTTGGCTACAAGGTTCACACCGCGGCCACGCACGGCGATTTCCAGGTTCGCTTCAGTCAGATCCGCTATCAGGTTGTGATCGTTGAGGAGCTCTTCGCCGCCAACACCATCGACGAAAACCTCACGTTGAAGGGACTTCAGCAGATGCCCATGAATCAGCGCCGCCACGCCACGGTGTTGTTGCTGGGCGATTCGTTTCAGACCTTTACGCCGCTGCAGGCATTTCAGCAAAGCGTTCACGCCGTCATCAACAGTTCCGAGCTGTTCCTGCTGAAGCAGCTGATCGAGAAGGCCGTCGCGGACAACACACTCTTCCTGCACAGCTATCGCGAGACTCAGACCCGCGTGCTTTCCGGCAGCCGCGAGTAGCCACGCGCAACGCCTGGCGGCGATGAAGCTCGGCGAAGAATCGGGAGCTTCAAGACGTGATGAAGTTCCAAATTCAAAGTTCCAAATTCCAAAGAAGCTTCAGCACTCAAGCTTCAAGGGAGAGCGTGAACTGTGCGGTTGCCGATCATGAACGTTTGGCAGCTGAACGTCTCGTTTCCCCTCTTCCTAAATCCAGTAGGAGACAACGTGAGGAGTCTCCAATATCCTTCTGCGCCGAAAGCGAGAGACTCCTTACGTCGTCTCCTACGCATCCGTGTCCAACCCCTTTCAGCTTGGAACAGCCGCGTTTTTCCACGAAGTTCTACACTGTATCCATGATTCGTTTGGACCAGGTTTTGGTGGAACGCGGGCTTTGCGACAGCCGCGAGAAGGCGAAACGCGCCGTCATGGCAGGCAGCGTCCGAATCAACGGCCAGGTTGCGCGCAAGCCAAGCGACAACGTCCGGCCGAACGATGAAATCACGCTGGACGCACCCGAGCGTTTCGTCAGTCGCGGCGGGTTCAAACTTGAACACGCGCTGGAGCACTTCGACCTCAATGTTTCCAGCGTTGTCGCCGTCGATCTTGGTGCATCCACCGGCGGTTTCACAGATTGCCTGCTGCAGCGCGGCGCGGCGAAGGTTTACGCCGTCGATGTCGGCCACGGACAGCTCGCGTGGAAGCTGCGCAGCGATCCACGCGTTGTGGTGATGGAACGCACGAATGCACGTGAGGTCACGCCGGACAGTTTTCCGGAGCCATTTCCGCTGGCCGACTTGGTCGTGATCGATTGTTCGTTCATTTCTCTGACGAAGATTCTCCCCGCGGCGGTTGCTTTGCTGAAGTCCACGGGTAAAATCGTCGCGCTAATCAAACCGCAATTCGAAGCCGGAAAGGCCGAGGTAGATAAGGGCGAAGGCGTGATCACCGATCCTTCCATTCATCGACGCGTCCTGGACGAACTGGAACAGTTCGTTCGCAGCGACGCTCGCATCGCCTGGCGCGGCGTGACGGAATCGCCGCTGTTGGGCCCGGCCGGCAACAAGGAATTTCTCGTTCTGATTGAAAAAGCCAGCTAACAAAATCCAGCGCGTCGGGCTGATCGGCAACTCCGGCAAGCCCGCGTGCGGCGGCATCGTCGCCAAAGCCGCGAGGCTCATTCGCGCGACTGGGCGCCAGGTATTCGTCGAGGCTGAAACGGCCCGGCTCGCCCGCATTTCGCAAAACGTGGTTTGCGATTCCGCAGCACTGGCAAACGCCGTTGATTTGCTCCTCGTCTTCGGGGGCGATGGCACCATGCTCCGCGTCGCGCGTGAAATTGCCGGGTCACAAACACCGATGCTGGGCATCAACATCGGCGGGCTTGGATTTCTCACCGCAGTTTCCTCCAAGGACCTGGCGCGCGCGCTGCAACACGTCTGGCGCAAGGAATACAAATTCGAATCGCGCACGTTGATTGAGGCCGATGCGCGCTGCAGCGGGAAGTTGATCCGGCAAACCGCGTTGAACGATCTGGTGATCAGCCGTGGAATTGCCTCGCGCCTGATCGAACTGCACGTGAGCGTGGATGGCGAGCCAGTGACGCGCTATCGTTGCGACGGTTTGATTGTCAGCTCGCCCACGGGCTCGACGGCCTATTCGCTCGCGGCCGGCGGTTCGGTCGTTTTTCCCACCGCCGAAGTGCTTCAGATCACTCCGATCTGCCCGCACACGCTTTCCAACCGTTCATTGATCCTGCCGATGACTTCGACCATCTGCGTGAAGGTTGTGAATCCGACGCCTGTCACGATTCTCAGCGCGGATGGGCAGGTCGTGACGGAACTTTCCGCGGGCGACGAATTGACGTTCCGCCGGAGCCGGAGCTCGGTGCGTTTGATGCACCTGGAAGACAGCTCGTTTTTCGAAACCTTGCGGGTGAAATTGCATTGGCGCGGCGCCAATCTCTGATTGAAAGGAAGCCACTATGGTTCGACTCAAAGACATCGCTGAACGCGCAGGGGTCTCCGTCATGACCGTTTCCAAGGCGTTGCGCGACGAACCGGACGTTTCCGCCGCCACCAAGGCCAGGATCAAATTGCTCGCCCAGGAAATGGGCTACGTGCCGGACTCCACGGCGCAAGGCCTGCGCACGCGCACCACCAAGCAGATCGGACTCGTGATTCCGTCCACCACCGATCCGATCTACGCGCGCATCGTGCTGGCGATCGAGGAACGGGCGCATGAACTCGGCTACGACACGCTGTTGATGCACACGTTGAACAACCCGGATCGCGAGGACGCCTGCCTGCGGCGGCTGTTATCGCGGCGGGTGGATGGCATTCTCGTCGCGCCGGTTTACCGGATGGAGCCGGAGGCGCGCATTTACCAGGAACTGCTCACGCGCCGCACGCCCACCGTGCTGCTCGGCCCCCCGGCGAAGTTCTGCAACTGGCTTCCGTTCGTTCACGTGGATGACGTCGCTGGCAGCTATCAAGCAACACAGCATCTGGTGCAACTTGGACATCGGCGCATCGCATTCTTTTCCGGTCCGCTCACGGCGCCGTGGGCGCAGGATCGATTTGAAGGCTATCGCCGCGCGCTGCGCGAAGCGGGCTCTGACGTGGACGACAAGCTCGTCTTCCAGGCGGGCAGCACCATCGAAGATGGCACCAAGGCCGCCTTGCAGATGCTCAATGAATCCTGCCACGCCACGGCAATCCAAGCGGCCAGCGACCTGGTCGCGATCGGCGCCGCTAACGCGTTGCTGAACCAGGGTGTGCGCATCCCGCAACAGATTTCCGTCGTCGGGTTCGGAAACATTCTCGCCGCCGAATATTTCCGCGTCCCGCTGACCACTGTGCGGCAGCCGAAGTTCCGATTGGGAACCGCCGCCATGGAAAGCTTGATGCAACTCATCCGCGGCGAACGACCTGAGTCCAAACGCATGCCGGCGGAGTTGATGATCCGTTCGAGCACGGCAGAGCCAGC
>CAMLLE010000224.1 GCA_946480555.1 uncultured Verrucomicrobia subdivision 3 bacterium | reverse complement strand
TCGTCACGACGAGATTCAGGTTCGGCGAGGTTCGGTTTTGAAATCTCACGAGGTTGCCCTTTTGAAATAAGTTCGTGCCCGGCTTCAACTCAGCGAATCCGGCTTGCGGGGCGGTGGTGATCGTTCGAAAGAGATGCTCGGTGGAAGGTTCTCCGCGGATCCGGATTCCTCCACGTTGATCATCGTATGATCCGCCGACCAGCACATACACGTCGTAACGCGCAAACGGAATGTTGCTGATGCTGAGTGATAGCGGCGTGCCAGCTGACGCTCGCAAAAACCCATTCATCAATTTGCGGTCCGTTGTGCCGGTGTTGCGGCTGGCATCGCTGGCATCACCAGTCCAACTGAATTGCACGTTCGGCAGCACAGTGCCATCGCTGCGGACCAGCTGGTTCGCGAGCGGCGATACGATGTCAGCCTTGCTGCCCGACGGACGGTTCCACGCGCGAACCGGAGTGGTGACGTTCCATCGAACCTGCGGGACGGGCCCGCCAATTTCGTTTGTCCCGAGCGCACCGTTCAGTTCGGCTGCGGAGACAAACTGCATTCCAATTCCGCCCCGGAAAATTGTGGGAACGCTGGCTGGATTCTCGGGCTGCGTGTTCAGCCGCCGCTCGATTGCATCCAGAAATCCATCTGCGTCCGAATCAGCGAGCAGCGGACTGGAAGATGGAATGCCGTTCACTTCGTCCGCGTCAAGCAGACCGTCGCTGTCGGTGTCGGCTTGCAGCGGGTTTGTTCCGATGCCCCTTTCATTGCCGTCGCTGAGGCCATCGCCGTCCGTGTCTGCCTGATGCATATCGGTTGAGACGACGCTGGCATTGAACTCCTCGAGCGCGGTCAAACCGTCCCCGTCCTGATCCATTGCTGCGTCAGCCGGATTCTGATCTGAAAGCTGCATCTCGGTTTCCCACCAACGCGGCAGCCCGTCTGCATCCGCGTCGGCAAGAGCGTCGGCGTCCACCTCAAGACTGGCGAAGTCGAATTGAATCCAGGCGGTGACTCCGGAGATGTTCGGGCCGGTGCGAACCCATTCAATGGTATTTGGCCCGGCGGTGGCGTTCACATTTGTTGCCGCGAATTCCAGCGTCACGCGAGTGTCCCGATCAATTCGATTTGTGAACAGCAGCGTTGAAGTGCCGCCGCTGTTTCGAAATCGCACCACGATGTCATGCGTGCCGAAACCTTCTGAGCCCACGTTCAGTGCGTTCGTCCAAAGCCCGCCATACACAAGCTCAAAGCTCAACCTGAACCGCGCCGCCGGCGCGACCTGCACTGGCGCCAGGAGAAAGTGCGCGCGATTGGTGCGATCGCCAGTCGTCAACGCCCGCTCCCAGGCGCGCGGCGGTTCGGCCATGGCCACAGGAAGATTGGTCGTGAGCCCGTTGAATCCCGCGGGAAAGACGCCTTCGAAATAAAAGTCATCGTCGCGATCTGGATTAGCCGCCACGTTGTAGAGTGGATCGCCCGGGCTGCGCGTGACGCGGCCTGGCCTCGTGTCATTCGCAAAGTTCTCCTGGGAAAACTCGTCGGTTGGATTATAGCCCGACGCTAAAGGATCCTCGTCCGCGCCAATCGTCCAAAGCAGTTGAATCTCGCCACGCGCAGAGAAACCAAGCAGGAAGGTACAAAGCGCAACAGCGCGGATCAGGAACAAAGGCATAAGGCAACGAAGACTTTAGCACAAGGAACGCCACTGGCGACCGTAAGCTTTGGGGAAGTTTTCTGTCCTGCAAATGGACGGATTGCGCCAACGCTGGTCACCGGGACACCGAGCGGACAAGCTCACCACAATCGCGAATGAAGGAATGAGCCGTTGCCGAGGCGAACGGCGAAGTGTGTTGATCCGGCGTGGAAGGAATGGTGGGCGTTGAGGGATTCGAACCCCCGGCCTACTCGGTGTAAACGAGGTGCTCTACCACTGAGCTAAACGCCCGGCTGGGATTTTGGAACGCCTGACGGAAGTTCCGGCTGCCGTCGATTCGCTGCGCCGCCCCTTCCAAATGGCGACAGCGGATGCGATCAGCAGGCAATTGCGGCAGTTACTATGCGGTCAAAAACCGCTCAGGCAAGCGCAAAGCACGCGTGCCGCCTTGTGATTACGCCCCGATCAACTGGTCGCTTCGCGTGGCGGCGGGCATCGGTGCATTGCCGGCTGAAGGCCTGGCAATGCGCGCCTTCTCCTTTGCATTCCGGCGCCGGATCGTCAGGGGCTTGATCCACATGTAGATTCCGGAAACGGTGAGCAGAATCAAAAGCAATGCCGCAACGGACATGATTGCTTTGCCAGCCTCGCCGCCAATTTTCCCGGTATGAAGGTCGATCAGGATTTTTCCCCAATCGGTTGAGCGCGCCACCACACCGTCTGGACCGGCCTTTCCGATCCGTTCGTATTGTCGCTTCGTCAGATGCAGCCCGGTGATCGCATTGACCCATAGCTCGGCGCCATTCTTCTGTTTGAACTTGTAGAGCATTTCGCCGCGCTCGTGCTTCAATTCAATCCTCTCCAGAGGCACGTTTCCCCACTCCACGCGGGCGATCTCCAGCGCTTGATCCATGCCCACCGGCAGGGCGGCAAAACCGCCGGCGGTTGAAAAGTCGATCTTCGGCTGTTTCGCTTCGGGCTTCGCGTTGTCCTGCCTGGGAATCTTTTTTTCGAGCCCCAGCGCGGAGAAGACCGGCTGCTTGTAATTCAGGACGATTCCCGACACGCCCACAACGAGGAGGAAAACTCCGGCGATCAATCCGCCCCATGCATGCCATTGGCGGGATTTCGCGAGCAGCCAGTATTTCGGTTTTGGATTGGCGGAGATCTTCATTCGATTTCAGCATGCAAGGAGGTCAGTCGTCGGAGGCTTCGCCTTTGGATTCCTTGTCTTCGGCCTTGGTTCTGACGGCGACCACATGTCCGTCGCCCATGACTTTGTGATAAAACTTCGCGTGCCATTTCACTGGGCCAAGTTCTCCCTTGGCGATCTTCTCGGCCACCTTGAGCGGGTCGTCACTGTCCCATGGTTTGAACAGATCGCGAATGACATCCCGCGTGTGAATGTAGGTGAATTTGTTTTTGAAATCGTCTCCGGCTTTGCGATTCAGCTCCGAACCTTCAGCTTCGAAGCTGACACCTTTCCGTTCGAACACCGGCGTCTGGTCGGCAAAATCACCCACGTCAGACGGACAGCGCCACGCCTGGCTCGCTTTTCCGCCGGTTTCCGGCGCCAGCAAGGTGTGCATCCCGTTGGTCAAAGTCTGAAGTTGCTTGCCTTTTGCGGCATCGTCCGGCTTGAGAGCGTTTTTCTTCACTTCGAATTTCGGCGGCAGGAAATCGCGGTTGTCTGCCGCGTAATTGGCGTAGGCAATGTAAACCTGCCGAAGGTTGGAATAACAGCCGATGCGCTTCGCCTTGTGTTTGGCCGATGCCAACGCCGGGAGCAGCATCGCCGCAAGAATGGCGATGATCGCGATGACGACCAGCAGTTCGATCAGTGTGAACGCTGGCGAGGCGGTCAGCTGGCGAGTGTGTTTCTCTGTTTTCACGCGCCTCAGCCTAGCGGAAGCTGGAAACCCTGCTGCTGCGCGGTTGCGCAAGGCTGTCGGCCAGTTGCACAACGCAACCGGAACCGAAAACAATCCAGGATTCGAAAGCAGCAAAAGAGGTGAAGCCACCCAACGGAGCGCCGGGTTGAGCGGCCTGATTCTTTCGTCTATGAATTGGGCGGGTACTCAAAACGATCATGGCCGATAACACACAAGAGAATTCTGCCAGACGACGGCGTCCGACGGGTCGCGGCGTTTTTTAGCAGCTCGCTGAATGAAGCAATCAACTCTCTCATGAAACGTCTGCTGAGAACATCGGCCGTCCTCCTCGCGTTCCTGCACGGTGCAATGCTTCACGCCGCCCAGGTCAACGTGTTTGCCGCCGCCAGCCTCAACGATTCGTTGAAGGAGATTGCCGCCGCATACGAAAAGGAGACGGGAGACAAGATCGTCTTCAACTTCGGCGCTTCCAGCTTGCTGGCGCGCCAGATCGAGGAAGGCGCGCCGGCGGACATTTTTTTCTCAGCGGATGAAGCCAAGATGGACGCCCTTGAGAAGAAGAAGCTCATCGTGAAGGAGACGCGTATCGTGAAGCTGTCCAACTCGCTCGTCATCGTGGTGGCCCGTGAAAACGGCGCGAGCCTCGAACGCCCCGGCGACCTGGCTTCCGAAAAGGTGAAGCGCCTGGCCATTGCCGAGCCGAGAACCGTGCCGGCCGGCATTTACGCGAAGGAATATCTGCAAAAGCAAAATCTCTGGCCAGCGGTTGAGGCCAAAGTGGTGCCAACAGAAAACGTGCGCGCGGCCCTGGCGGCGGTGGAATCCGGCAACGCCGAAGCGGGGATCGTTTACAAAACGGACGCCGCGATTTCCCAGCACGTGAAGGTTGCATACGACGTGCCGGCCGCCGACACTCCGGCCATCAGTTATCCGATGGCCGTGCTCAAAGAGTCGAAATCGCCAGACGCCGCCAGACGCTTCCTGCGTCATCTGGATTCAAAGCAGGCGGGCGACGTGTTCAAGAAGTTCGGATTCATCGTCCGGGAATAACGACTGCACTTCATGAACGGCGAAGAATGGCAAATCGTCTGGTTCACGACCTGGGTTTCGGCGCTCAGCACGATCATCATTTTGCCCTTTGGCCTCGCGGCCGCCTGGCTGCTTGCGAGACATGACTGGCCTGGCAAGTCCATTGTCGAAACGCTGATCTCGCTCCCGCTTGTGATTCCGCCGGTCGCCACCGGCCTGATCCTGCTCAAGTTGTTCGGCCGACGCGGCCCGATCGGCAGTTTCCTTCATGACACACTTCATCTCGATGTCGTGTTCACGTGGCGGGGCGTGCTGATCGCGCTGGGCGTGATGTCTTTTCCGCTGCTGGTCCGCACGGTGCGGGTGGCCTTTGAGGAAGTGAATCCCAGACTGGAGCAAATCGCGCGAACGATGGGCGCGAGTGATCGTCGCGTTTTCTTCACGATCACCGCACCACTCGCGCTGCGAGGAATCCTTGGCGGAATGATCCTGTCCTTCGCGCGCGCGCTGGGGGAATTCGGTGCGACAATCATGATTGCGGGAAACATCCCCGGCCAGACTTCGACGCTTTCGCTTTCGATTTTCCAATCAATCCAGCTCGGTCAGGACGCCGACGCTTATCGTTTGCTCGCGGTTTCCATCGTGCTGGCATTCGGCGCGGTCTGGATTAGCGAGTGGCTGATGCGCAGGAGAAAGGCTTCGAGATGAGTCTGGTCCTGAAGAACATCAAATTACCACTGGCCGATTTCACGCTCGAAACAGAGTTCGAAATCAAAGGCGCCATCGCGGTTCTGTTCGGTCCTTCCGGTTCCGGCAAAACCACCATTCTCGATCTGGTGGCCGGATTGCGAAGGCCCGAATCGGCGTTCATTCGACTGGGCGATCAGGTTTTAACGGACACGGCAAACGGAATCTTCGTTCCCACCCGGAGGCGCGGGATTGGTTACGTGCCGCAGGACCTCGCGCTGTTTCCGCACATGTCCGTCCGGCAAAATCTTTGCTACGGGTACCGGACAGACCGCGCGGGACAACTCACGTTCGATCACATTGCGGATGTGCTCGACATCAAAGCGCTGGTGGATCGCGGCGTAACTCAGCTTTCGGGTGACGAAAAGCAGCGCGTGGCACTGGCGCGAGCCCTTTTGGCATCGCCCAAATTGCTCTTGCTCGATGAGCCGCTGGCGAATCTCGACCTGACGCTCAAAACGAAAATCCTCCGTTACCTGACGCGCATCCGGGAGGAGTTTCGCGTTCCGATGCTTT
>CAMLLE010000223.1 GCA_946480555.1 uncultured Verrucomicrobia subdivision 3 bacterium | reverse complement strand
TCGTCGTCCTCGTCGTCCTCGTCGTCCTCGTCGTCCTCGTCGTCCTCGTCGTCCTCGTCGTCGTGGTGGTCCTCGTGGTCTTCGTGGTCGTCCTCAAGGAAGGTGATTGGAGGACGAGGAGGAGGACGAGGACGATTGTTCAGATCGAATCGACTTCGAAGTTGTGCGTATTGATCAGGGATCGCGTCTTGTGTGGGACTAAAGTTCCATTTTCCGAAATTGCCCGCTGCCCTAGCGTCGGTGGCATGAACCGCAAACCGCCAGTTTCGCCCAGGCATTGTGCTGCCCTTGTTCTGTGCGCCGTCCTCCTGGCCATCGCGCAACCGTGCCTTTTCGCGCAAGGCACCACGCAGGCCACCACGGTCCTGCGTACCGGAACTGGCGGTGGACCGCTCGTCACGGGAACGCAAACGTTCTTCATTCCGGAATCCATCACGCCGCAGGAGATTGAGATCGCCGTCGGTTTTGCCACGGACGAAGTCTTCATTCCGCAGACGTTCTTCGATTCGCTGACGCTCACGATTCAGGACGATCTCGCCACGCTTGGCGCCATTTTCTTAACCATCGACACCACCGGAACGCAATGGGCGCCCACACCCGGCGGAGGAGTGGTCATTGATCCGGATTCCATCATCCGGCAGTCGATCGGCTTTCCGGTGATCGCTGGCGACATCCCTGCCAATCAAATCGCTTACGCGCTGAAGCTGCCGATTCCATCTGCGCTGACCGGCCGCCAGCTCACGCTGTATCTGGACCTGTTCGACAACGGAAATTCCGACCCATCGCTCGGCTGGATGAGCGACGTGATCGTAGTTCCGGAGCCGACGACCGCCGCGCTGATTGCGCTGGGTGGTTTGCTCCTGTTCCGGCGCAAATCCCGGAACGCCTGAATTCTTCCACTCGATTTCTATGATGACCACAGGAACGTTTCTCCGCGCCTTCACGCGCACCCTGTTCGCAGTATTCCTTACAACTGGCGCTGCGTCGGCACAGGACAAGACGCTCACCGTCAGCGGCGTGCCGATCGCGCTCAAGGAAGTCAGCGCGCAAACACAGGTGTCGTATTCGTCGATGCGATTCAACCGCGTTTCCAATGTTTGGAACGTGGAAGTCACGGTGCGCAACCAGAGCGCGCTGCCGATTTCGGTGCCGCTGGTGCTTTACGTGCAATCGTGGACCGGCACTACGGGCTTGCTGAATCCTGACGGTCTCGACGCTGCGAATCCGTACTTCGATCTCGGCGGCTTTGTGAGCGCCGCAATGCTCGCTCCCGGCCAATCGACCGCGCCGCGCACGCTCACGCTGCGTTCAGGCACCGGCACACCCAGCCTGACCGCCAAAGTGTATTCACAAGTGCTGACCACGGCTGCGGCAGTCACGTTCGCGCGTTCACTCAATGAAGCGGGACAACCGCTCACCGATGTTGCAGTTCAGGAAATCGGCCCTGGTGGCACGAAAACCAACGTCACCGATTCCGCGAATGGCCTCGCCACGCTCGGCGGACGCACCGGCGCGCATCTCTGGAAGTTTTCCAAACCCGGTTACCTTCCAGTGTGGCGTTCGCTCACGCTGGATACGAACGGCGTCGTGTCGCTTCCAGCTCCGCGGCTCACTGCGAAGTCCACGAATCAGTTCGCCATCACGCCAATCTCGGGCGGCGGCCTGACAAATGCGTCGCTCGCGATCCGTTTCGGAGCCGCCTCCTTTCCCGGACAGGCTTTCGGAACCGTCACAATGCTCGATGGCCAGACGCTGCCCGCGCTGCTGCCGTTGGGCTGGAGTCCCCTCAATGCATTCTGGCTCGAAACATCTTTGCCGGTTCAAACGCCGGGAACGGCTGCAATCGTTCCGAACGACCGCATTTCCGTTTCTGAAACCGTTGCGCTGATTCGCTGGAACGAAACGACCGCGCTGTGGGATGTGTTGGAAACGAAAACCGGGCTCGGCACGAACGCGCTGAACTTCGCGCTGCCTTCAGCTGGTGCCTTTGCGATCGTCGTCGGCGATGCCGGACTGTTCACGCCGCCCGCGCCAGTCGTTGGCCAGCCGCTGATCGGAACGCCCAACACGTTCACGAACTTCAACACGGTGACGGCGCTCGGAACCGTCACGCCGTCGCTGAGTCCTGCGAGCAAAGTTCCGGAACTCGTAACGGCCAGCGCGGAGGTCACATTCACGAACTCAGCCGGCCCGCTGCCCAGCGGCCTGCTGCTGCGCACGGAGGTTTCCGAACGATACGAACTCGCGGATCGCAGTGTGCGCGTCACGCCCGGCTACGAGAACCACATCGCCGCCTATCAGCGCCCGAGCGATGACTCGCAGGCGACGCTCACCGCGCGTTTCCCGCTGCGCCCGCAATTGCTGCTCGGCAGTGACGAACTCGCGCAGGCGAACGTTCACGTGGATGTCTTCGCGCCCGCGGGCTTTGGCGGCGCGGTGCTGGATCAGAACGGCGGTCAGCTTTCCGTTGGTCCGGTGCGAATCCTTTCCGGCGTCAGCAACCTGAACTCGCAGTTCGCCCTGAAGCTGCAACTGCTGAACGTGACGAACTTCAGCTCGCTCGCCAGCAACATCGTGGCGGCATTTGAGATCAGCGCCGGGAAGTTGCCGGAAGGGAAACGTCTCGCCGCGCAGTTCTCGAATCAGGCGACAAACAGCTTTTTTGTTTTGGCGCGCGTGCTGTCGCGCGGCGGCCTTTACGGGCTGGAACCGGTGGAACGATTTGCGAGTGACGCGTCGGGGAAACTCGTCAGCGTCGAACCCGAAGCGGGCGCTCGCCTGCCCGGCCTCACCGGCGCCGGGCAGTTCCTTCTAATTCGCGTCGCCGCGCCGCAGGGCGTGATCGCCGGCATCGCGCGCGACGCGCAGAACCAGCCGCTCGCCGGCGCCGTGATCCGCATTCCGCCGTGGATGACTTTCTCAGACTTACAGGGCCAATATCGCCTGCTCTCGCCGACGGGCGCGGTGCAGGTCGCGATCACCGATCTGAACACAGGCGATTCCACGCACGTGCCGCTGGTGTTGAACGACTGGCAGACCGGCCTGGATGCGGATCTCGGCGCCGCGCCGCAGCCGCCGTTTGTGCTTTCCGTTTCGCCGACGAACAATGCGACCGGCGTTTCGCTCGTCACACCGATCACCGTCACGTTCAGCGAAGCGATCAATCTCGGCAGCGTTCTGCCGAACGGAATCCAGCTCATCGGCGCAAGCAATCAGGTCGTGGAGGCCTCGCTTTCCTTCAATCTGAAAGGCACGGTCGCCACGTTGCTGCCGGTCGATCCGCTCGCCGCGCTGACCGTTCACACGATTTCCATTTCCACGAACGTCGCCGATCTCACCGGCCTGAAGCTCGCGGGCGCAAACACCTTCACGTTCAGGACGACGAGCGATTCCACGCAGCGCGATCTCGCCGCGCAGGTGATCAGCTACGAACCCACGAACGGTGTGATGCACATCCGCGGCACGCTCGGCATCGCCCAGCCGAACGCACCGGTTGTGCTGGTGAACGAAACCACCGGCCACACGACCACAGTGCTGGCGAAGTCCGATGGCAGTTTTGAGGGCAGCCTTCGCGCCGGAGTGGATGATTTGATCAACGCCGTGTTCGTCAATGAGAACGGCTCGCGGGATGTGATTTCAGTCAGCCGCCAGATTTTCGCCGATGGCAGCGTGGGCTTGTTCAACGGTGGCGGCGTGATAGAAGCGACGAGCCCGAATGGCCCGGTTCAGTTGATCGTTGAACCCGGCTCGGTTCCAAACAAAGTGGTCATCAAAGCCGAATACCTGGCGCCGACGAATTTCCCAGCGCACGTCACGAACACACCGCCGGAGGAAGGCGGCAAGCTCGTCGCGGGTGTGAAGATCACCGGCCGCGGCGACGAACCGACGCAAGGCATCGACTTCTCGATTCCGGTGAAGCTGGAAGAACTCGGCCTGCCTGAAGGCGTGCATCCGACCAACGCCAGCTATGCGCTCGTGATCCCGCGCTTTTTCGTGGATGAAGAAACCGGCGCGACGAACACCGCGTACGAGATTCTCGATCGTATGCAGTATGAGAACGGCCGGCTCGTCACGCATTCGCCGCCGTTCCTCGGTTTGCTCGTGGTTGGCATCGTGGGTGAAACGGCTGTTTACGCCGCGGTCCAAGCGACCGGTGGAAACATCGCACTGTCCGGCTACGTCATCGCGGCGAAAGACGCGGGCACCAAGGAAGGTTTTGAGCTGGGCACGCAGCGTTATCTGCCGGGCGCGACGATTGTGTATAATCCGCCGAACCTCGTGAATCGTCCCGGCGCGCTCCGCAGCGGCAGCTTTTACGCGACGGCTTACGGAACCAACGCGCATTTCTCAACGCTCGTTCCGGTTTACTCCAGCGGCGCCGCCGTCGTCTGGGCCACGCATCCGCGTTTTCCAGCGCAGCGCTCGAATCCGTTCCCGGTCCCGATGCTGACGCCCAACGAACGGGTCATTGCCGGAAATCTCCTGCATCCGACGTGGCTCCGCTTCCCGCTCGCGACCGGCAACGAACTCGACGATCGCACACCGCCGACGCTGACGTTCTCGCACGCCCCGGATTCGCCGCAGCCCGGCACCAACCTCCTGCGCGTGCTGTCGCGCGATGACGGTTCGCGGCCCAACATTGAGCTGACCGTGCAGAACGTTCTCTCGCTTGTCGCCGGAACGAATCTTGATGCCGGCGTGATTTCGCTGACGAAGACGAATACCGAGGAAGTCGGTTTGTTCGGCCGCCGTGATTACTTCCAGGTTGTCTGCCCGGTGGCAGCGAAAGTCGATTTCAAAGCCATCTCGCGCGACGACTCCGGCAACGAACGCACCGGGCTTTATTCCATGTTGATTGGCGCTACGCCAGCCACGGTGACGAACCAGATTCCGGTGGCGGATCCCAAGGACAAGACCGGGCCGCTGGTGATTCGCTCCGTGCCGAGCCGTGGTTCGCGCGGGCTGTCGCCCGGCCAGCCGATCGTGCTGCGCTTCGATGAACCGATCGATCGCGCGATTCTCGGAACGCCAGGCGCGGTGCTGCTTTCGCCCGCGGCTGGCCAGCCCGAGTTGCACCTGAGCGCGGATCAGCTCGAACTCACGGTGTTCTTTTACAACCTGCTCCCGGATCAGGATTACACGCTCGCGCTGACGTCCGAGATTCGCGATCTCGCGGGCAATCGCCTGGATCAGAATCCCACTGTGGCCGGCAACGACAGCTTCGAACTCGCTTTTCACACCGCGGCGTTGCCGAGCGCGGCGCTGCCTGGATTGGTCTCCGGCGGCGGCGGTGTTGTGCGCGGCGTTTATGCCTACGTGCTGGAACGCGGCGGCGCCAAGCACGGCGTGAAGATTTACGACCTTTCGAATCCGTCCGCGCCGGTGAAGATTTCCGAATACCAGTTGCCCGGTTATCCGCGCGACCTGGTGCTGATTCCGAACTACTCGTTCAAGACGAACGAAAGCGGCCAGACGCTCACGCGCGATCTGCTGGCGGTGGTTGGCGGCTTCGTTGGCCAGGGGCGGAATCAATACCTGCGCGTTCACGACATCAGCGATCCCTTCGAGCCGCAACGCGTCGCGGGTGCGGTGTTGAATTACGACCCAAGCGCGGTCGTTTCGCGCGTGCAATGGTCCGCGCCGATGCTGGATTACCTGGAGAACGCCACGCTCTCGACGATCAGCGAAGTGAACCTGCAGGAAATGATCATCGCGGATTTCCTTTCCTTCGATGATTGGGACGAAATGCCGGAGAACGGCCGCGTGGGCATTGATGCCAATGGCGATGGCGACTTCGTGGATCAAGGCGATCAACTGCCGCTTCCTGCACGCGAATCCGGAGATTTCGCGGGCCGGT
>CAMLLE010000222.1 GCA_946480555.1 uncultured Verrucomicrobia subdivision 3 bacterium | reverse complement strand
ATCGAATTCCCGTTTCCGAGAAAGAATAGCCGTTCGTGTAGGATGCGGGAAGCGTCGCTTGGGATGGACGATCAGCCACCTCCTTTTTCAAGGTCACAATATCCTTCCATGTGCAGGAGTGAGGGACCTTAACCACTTTGGTGGTGGCCACACCCACACACCACCAACCGGCAACGAACGCGATGCACGCCCATTGCGCCCAGTTTGCGGAGAAGCGTGACGCCACTCGATTGAGTATCACGTATGTTGCCACCCACCAAGCGGCGGAAAACGCTGGGGCAAAATCCATCAGGTAACGTGAGGAGATGAATGGAAATCGCAGATAAAACAGAGCGAGGGGGATTGCTGCAACCAGGGACCACAACGCCACGATTTCGAATGGGCCGGTTCGATCGTCGCTCTTCAGACGGATTGATCGACGGACCGTCCGCCATGCCAGCCAGATCCATACTCCCAGTGCTACGAGGAGCGTAATCGGGTCATATAAACTGAAATACAGTTCGCGGTATCGAAAGGTCGGCGATTGGCCCGCGAACAGATCGGGAGCATAGGCATACGCATCAAGCGCCGTTACCGATCGGGTATGAAACAGGAGCGAAAGAAGTTCGCGCAAGGCGGACAACACCGGCTCGGAGGAGAACGGATTGTCAAAGCGGGTCGCGTACATCATGGGATGGATTCCGTTCACTGTCAGCGAATGCCCGAATTCCAGCCCATGGCCGAATCGCAGTCGGTTGGATGCCATCAAGAGGAGGATTCCCGCCCCAAACAGCAGGCAGGCGAGCAGGATGAGCCGGATTTGCCGTCCATTGCGCCAGTAGATCACGCAACCTGCAATGAGCGACGCCAGGCCATACACGCCAAATGTCGGGCGCACGAAGGCGATGAGACCCGATGCCAGAGCGAGCCCAAGAAAGCTGGCTGGACGCGGATGAGACGAGAGATGCGCCGTCCAAACGAGCAAAAGGATCGCAAGAAGAAAGCCGTAGGCGATCACCTCTTCGTAAACCAGGAATCGCGTGGAACAAAGGGCTAGAAGCGGCGGGCAAAGGACTGTCGGAAACAGCCCGATATTTTGCCACAGCATTCTGAGGAGGCCGCCATTCGGCACGGGACAAAGAGCGGATTGGAATCGCAGCACCGCGGTAAGCGTTGCGACGAAGAGGAAAACG
This sequence comes from uncultured Verrucomicrobia subdivision 3 bacterium, assembly GCA_946480555.1. Next base: position 4,689 of record CAMLLE010000222.1, on the reverse strand, counting down.
AGAACCAATCGATCAGGAAATCCCGGCAGACCAAATATCCGGACAGCGGCCTCAAAAGGAAGGCGAAGAGCGGGAACGCCGAGCCCCCAGATCTGTTGAACGGATTGCCCTGCCCAGGCGAGATCCCAGTCCAAGTTCGCGGGATCGTGCCCTATGGCAACCTGCCCAGCCAGGAAAGAGTCCACCTGTGAGCGGTAGGCAAGATGTTCAGAGTACCAGGTGCCCCACTTTGGAATCAGGCCAGTCCACACGACAAAAAAAACCGTCACAGATAGCAGTATATAACCCGTCAGCCATTTGCTGTTCTTCATTGAATGAGGCACTTGCCAGGGATTCGTCAGAGCCTGCCTGAAAAATGGAGTGTGGCCACCTTGGCCACAGCAACCCGCGTTGACGACGGGGGTCCGCCTGCAGGGAATGCGGACCCTGCTGCGCCCAGGGACGGACGCGCTCCGTTGCCAATGTTCTCAGACAGGTTCTTGGGCGGCTGTTCTATCCGGCCCAGCCGAAATTTACAAACTTGATCACCGCCCAAACCTGCAGTGATGACAGGAGAATCACAAAATACCAAAAGAGAATACGTCTCCCCGGCTTCCGAAGGAGTTGCGTCAGCACGATGAACACCGGGAAGCAAACCATGCAATACCGTCGATAGGACGAAAACCAGGCAGTGAGCGCCGGAATCAATCCGATTGGCAGAGTGTAGAAAAACCATGTTCTGTTGGTTCGATAAATCACAGGCAGCATTGCCAGAAGAATCACGAAGAATACGCGGTCCAATACTCCGTCCACCATTCCATCCAGGGTGTTGATCCTGCCCAGTGCGCGAAGCAGTCCCGGGAGGTCGAACATATTGCCGAGTGACGGCGAGTTGGGGAATACCTGCTGCGCCTGAAACCCCTCCAGCGCGTTTCCGGTGCAGAGGCGCATGATGATGAAATACGTTGAGTATCCGGCGAGCGGGGAAAGGGCAGTCAGCCAGTATCGCAGCGCTTTTCTCTCGTGAACCAGATGCCATGCGAGCGGCAGCAACACCAGGATTCCGACGGCGCGGGTCAAGGGCAGCAAGAAGGTTGTGAAGCAGACAAGCCAGTAATTTCGCAGTTCGAAGCCTCGGAACATGGCCAGGACCAGAACAAGAAACAGAGATTCAGAATAGGGGACGGAGAAGAAAAGAGCGCCCGGGAACGCAAGCATCAAGATGAGCGCGTCGTTCGCCATCTGTTCTCCGGACGATCGCTTCACCAGGCCGTGGAAAAGCCACATGGCCAGCAGGGATAAACCGTTCGAAAGAACAAGTCCGGCGGTAAGAGAGCTACCGAAGACGGACTTTGAGACGGCGATCAGCCCGGGCCACAATGGATAGAATGCGCACAACGGAGAATCGTTTTGATAACCCTGTGAACTCAAAGTGAGATAAGCCTCGGCATCACCGGTTGCCAGGCGGCCGGTAGAGAAGCTGCTGGCGCAAAGCCCCACGAACATAACCGCCCAGAAAACCAGCTTGTTGATTATGGCAATGCGCCACAGGGTGGGCATTCGGCTCACACCACCTCCATTGTATTTGCGCGGCCGATGGAGGGTCTCACTTCGTGGTCTGCTTTCGAAACGGTGTCCTTATCAATCCCAATCCGAATCCGCACGTCAGTCCGGCAACCGGCCACAGCCAGATTGTCGCGGGGAAGTCTGTCTGAGTCGGCAGACCTGCGTATTGGGTCATGAAGCGGACCATATCGAGGAGCAACTCCTCCCCTCCGGGACTGACCTGGACAAACTTGCCTTCGTCTTTGATCGAACCCGGAGCGTGCTGAACCTGGAACGTGGAGAGAGGAACCTCGTCATTCATCCGGAAGCTGAGGATTCGCGCTTTCACTTCTCTTTGTGGAACATTCTGGTCGTCGCCATGAAACCATTGGATCCGGTACTCCAAGGGCAGCCAGATTCCGGGAGAAACCTCTCCAATTCTGTCAGTCACGAGTCTTTGAACCAGAACATCGGTTTTGGAATACCGAATCTCCTCTTTCATCAGACACAAGCCCGAGCGGGTTGCAATCCAGCTCTTCTTCAACGCGGCTCCGTCGTCAAAAAGGAACACCGCACAACTCTCTCCATTCACTGTTTCAGTATCGGCCAGCAGATGACACTCTTCCGAGTCGAGCGCGCGACCCAAGACCGGCGAAGTTCGCGTCAGTGTAAGATTCGGCAAACGGTAGGCAACCAGCGGACAGGCGGGAAGGATTCTCCAAAGAATATCGAATCCAATGGTTCCCTCCACTTCGTCACCTGCCGCAATTGGAAATTCCCGGTACATCCTGCTGAACGGCCAGCGAACACACCGGACGCCGTTGTGAATGAATGACTCTTCGGTGAACGGATCGTCTCTCCACGGACAAGCTGTCGTGTCGTGTGCTTTCAACTTGTAATAATCACCCGGGGAGCCTACGGCCATGATGTTGTGAACGCTTTTGCCGGGCATGCCCGGGGTTTCGACCAGGTCATATTCAATGAGCCACCGGCGAGCCTGCGTCCACGGTTCGGAAGCCTTTGCAAGCAACGCTGACTTCTCCTCCGCTGACCGGCGAACGACCCTGTCCGTCTCCGCCGCGTGCCCGCCCGCCAACGCCATCGCGGCGAATGAAAATAGGAAACCCAAGGTCGCTTTGGAGCCTGTCTGGAGAATGGAGCGCGACCGTCGTTGGCCACAGCAATCCGCAATGGCAACGGGATCCCCGCCTGCCGGGAATGCAAACCTTGCTGCGCCCGGGGACGGGCGCGCTCCAGTGCCAAAGTTCTCAGACAGCCGCTTAAACATGTTTATTCCTTTTTCGACTTTGACCGGATTGCAAAGAACACAATGGGAGGAACAGCGAGGATGCACAGCACGATTCCAATCCATAGCAGGCGCCGGGATGAGAACTGCACCATGGAAGAGCCCGCGTTCAACAGAGTGCCGTCAGCCGCGACCGTAAGAATGACGGGCGTCTTCACGCCGTTTGTCTGAGTCTCGGTGATCGCTTCGTCGTAAACCCACGTGCCTCCCGTTTTGTATTTCGGCGAATTAATCAGAGCGAATTGTGTGGGTCGCGGACCGAACTCAGCCTTCTTCAGGACGATACGGAGTCTGCGAACCGGCTCGTCGGAGAATTGGTCGAAATTCCCTGGGTTGGTGAAATAGGACACTGAGCAAATCAGCGGAAGCCATACTCCCGGTTTCTCGAAATGCCGCCATTCCTCCACCTTGTATCGAGCGATCAAACGGCCGTCGGCAGTGCGATCTTCGCGTTCCGTTGGTGAAAAGCCATGCTTTCCATCAAGAAGCATCGTGACCTTCCGTCGGGGAGCTGCTGCGCGGGCACGTTCAACGATCTTCATTTCTTCAGCGATTCGCTCTGGCGAAAGGGCGCTTCGTTCCAATTCCTTTTGGAACGTGGCAGGATTCATCTCGCGAAAATTCAGCAGGACGGCATCGTCCACAATCGAGGTCATCCGGAAATTCTCGTCCTCAGGTGAGATCTCCATGAAATAATTTCTTTCGGCATGGCGAAGCGCCACCGGTCTGAGGCCATTGAACGTTGCCAGATTGCCGGGATAGCGCGGGGCGAAGATTCCCGCCGCCTCGAAGTAGGAAAGGTTCCAATACAGATCCGTCAACGATGTGGACTTCTCCACCTTGTTGTTCACATATACCTTCCGTAGGGTGTAATGGGGTTCGTTTTCAGGCTGACCATCTCGCCCTGGCTTGATGGTAACGCTCCACATCACATCGCCATCGAATGAAATGTCACGCCCCTCGTTGATCAGGAAACGGTTACCTTCGAAATAGGCATTGTTTGTCGCATGGATTTCACGGTTCCCTCGGAAAGTCGTCTGTTCCCACTCGATGTAAACCATTTGAAGGGCGTCTGCTTGTTTCTCCATTTGCTCACGCACCGCGGCCGGGAGTTGTGCGGCGGCGCCATGAGCGGCCAGTGCGCCAGCTGCAATCATCACAACACCATGGATCCACACCGCACGCATTCCGATTATTGATTTCATTTCCGGTTTTTTTGAGAAGCTCTGTTGTTTGTCCGTGACCTGACCCACCATCCGCCAGCCAATCCAGCGCCCGACGCCAATCCAAAGAAGATCCAATTACTCACATGCCCTGCGGCAGGAAGCAGAACAATCCCACTCCACGCCCGGCGAAATTTTTCTCGCGACATGGTCTGCATCGTTGCCGTCGCGCCGTCGATATAAAACACCTCATTCTCGACTGAATTGAGCACCAGAACGAACGCTCCATCGTCAGGCGTATCGCTGGTCATGTATGCAACGACGGGCTTTCTGCAAACATCCAGTTCGTTCATCGTCAATGAGGCCGCATTCAGACGCACTCCGTAACCGGCCGCCATATTGATCAGTGTCGCTGCCGAAAAGGAATCGGTCCCAACCTTCTTCGCCTGATCTTTCACAAGGTCACTGTAACTGCATGCAACTCCGTAAACCTGAAGATAGCAATAAAGGACATTGATTCCCTGGTTCCTTGGAGAACGCCAGGACTCTGCCGCGGTTGCTGCCTCCAGTGTGCAAACGCTCGGGACGAAAGCCGGAAGCAACAGTGCAACAACCAGGGTTGACGCTCCTGCCGATTTCATGGCACTCGGTTTTTTGACGAGGCCCGAATCGTTGCGGCTGCGCCCAATCTTGCGC
>CAMLLE010000221.1 GCA_946480555.1 uncultured Verrucomicrobia subdivision 3 bacterium | reverse complement strand
ATCATTTTCCGGCCGCTCGCGGTGTTCTGGAAAATCACGGGCCGATGTTGAATGGCCTTTTCTGCGCCCAGCTGAATCACCAGTTCGCCGGAGTGGCTGATGCGGACGGCATCGGCGTCTTCCACGCGGAACTGAATCTGGCTGACACGCGCTCCCGGTTGCAGGACGAAATCATATTCGAGCCGCGCGTTGGCGTCGGCGTAATAGATCAGGTCAATTCCCGGATACACTTCCGAGGCTTGGACTTTGCCAAAGATCGGCAGGCCGGTGCGCCATTGCGATGCGTCGGCGCCGGTCAGGTAATTGGCTGTGCCAGGAAGTTTCTCCACGCCGGAAAGCGAAGCTTGAGCATTTGCGCCCAGCCAGGTGAGGCGAACGGTGCGGCTCGAACTTGAAGTTGTTTCCATCCGGCTGCGGTTCTCCGTCTTGTTCAGATCGCGGCGGGCGAAGGTGAGCATTGCGCCGGTGGGTTGAAGTTCAATCGCGCATTCTGTTCCGCGAGCGACGAAGCTGTGCGAGCTGTGCGCTTCAAAATACAGCGGCGCTTCGGCAACGAATTGCGCGCGCGCGGAGGGGGCGTTCGGTTGGGCGGCGTGGGCTCCAGCGGCCATGGCAAACGCAAGGGCGGTGGAAGCGGCGAAACGAAACGGGCGTGCTGAAGCAGTCATATTAGAACGGGCGTTCGAAACCGACACCGAACTGGAAACGGCCCGAGCTGCCGTTGTAGTCGTCAGTTGAAATCGGAATACCGTAATCGAGGCGCAGCGGACCGATCGGCAGGTTCAGCCGCAGACCGATGCCCCAGTTGTCCTTGTAGTTGCTGAAGTCGTACTCGAACGAATCGTACATCACATTGCCGAAGTCGTAGAACATTGCGAAACGCAGACGATCGATGATCGGAAGGCTGTATTCGGCGGAAGCGAAGTAATAAGTATTGCCACCAATCGGTTCGCGGGAATTGGGCTCACCGCGGACAATGGGTTCGCGCGGGCTGATGCTGCGGTAGCGGAAGCCGCGCAGTGAGTAGAGACCGCCGAGGTAGTAGCGATCGTAGAACGGCACCATGTCCGTGCCGCCGTAGGAATCGGCCACCCCGGTTCCACCGAGCAATTCCAACACGTGGCCTTCGAAGAATCCGCGGAAGTACCAGTGCGTTTTCAGTTCGGCTTTCCAGTATTCCTTCTCACCCGGGAACTGGCCGGCGAGTTCCAGCGCGAGTTCCGTTCGCTGGCCTTTATCAGGCAGCGTTGTGCTGTTGCGCGTGTCGTAGGCGAGCGAGGTTTCCAGCTTCGACAGAAGGGAATTGCCTTCCTCTCGATGCAAATCCGCCGGAATCGCAGGAGTCGGATTGCCCGGGAACCCGCCGGTCGTTCTCGGAAGGTATCCTTCGAAATCGATTCCCACATTCTCCAACCGGTAGCCGATGCTGCCGATCAGGAAGTCGCTGCCCAGCGCACGTGTGAGGCTGACGTGTCCGCCCGTGCGGCTTTCGTCGTAAAGATTTTCCAAGCTTTGGAAGTTCAACTCGCGATGATAAGCGTCGACGCCGAGCGCGAGCTTGCGGCCGAGGAACCACGGCTCGATGAACGAAGCGAGGTAATCCTGGCGCTGTGTTCCCAACTGCACGCGCAGCCGCATCTTCTGGCCGCCGCCCGTGAAGTTCGGCGGATTGAACAGATCGAAATTGCCTTGCGTCACTTCCGCGAAACCAACCAGCGAATCCACCGAGCTGAAGCCTGCGCCCATGCTCAAGTTGCCGGTGTTCTTCTCCTCGACGCTGATGACCAGGTCTTTCCGGTTCGGAACGTCGGTAGGCTCCGGACGCGCGTCGACCTTTTCGAAATATTGCAGACCTTCCAGACGCGCGCGGCTGAGGCGGACGCGGACCATGTCAAACGTTTCGCCCGGCGACACCGCCAGTTCGCGGCGGATAACGCGATCCTTGGTCTTTGTATTGCCGCGGATTTCGACTTTCTCGACGAACGACTTCTGGCCTTCGTCGATCTTGAATTCCAAATCCATCGTGCCCGTGTCCGTGTTCGGAATCCGGTTCACGGTCATCGTGCGGCCGACATCGATGTGACCTTTGGAGCCGTAGAAATCTTCGATCTGCTGGATGTCGTCCTGATAACCCTTGGGCGTGAAGTCGTCGCCGACATCCATCTTCAAGCCGTTCGGCCCGAGCTTCACCTTCTTGATCAGCACACCGCGCGGTTGCAGCGCGCGCAAGCCGTCGGCGATCTGTTCGTCGGTGAAGAGTTCGTTGCCAGTGATGTTCACCGAGCCGACACTGTATTTGCGGCCTTCGTAAACGATCAGGTGAATGACCATTTTCCGGGCGGACGGATATTCGAACTGAACGTCCTTCAATTCGAAATCGATGTAGCCCTTGTTACGGTAGAATTCCGCGAGCCGTTCCTTGTCGTCTTCGAATTGGTCGTCCTTGAAAACGCCTGTGCCAGTGATCCAGGAGAACATCCAGCGTTTGCGCGTCTTGAGCGCCTTGCGCAATTCGCGCTGGCTGAAAGCCGTCGCACCGTCGAACTGCACGCGGGCGATCTTGATCTTCGGGCTTTCAGCGATTTCAAACGTCGCAGTCGCCCGGGCGGTGTCGGCATCGATGTTTGGGATGTATTTGACCTGCGTACCGGGGTAACCGGCCTTTTGATACATCTTTTGGATTTCCTGGCTGTCGGTGAACAGCTTTCGTTCATCCAACGGATCGCCCACCTTCGAAGTGACTTTCTTGAGCAGCTTGCTGTCTTTGTATTTTTCGTTGCCTTGAAACTTGATCTCGGTCAGCCGCGGCTTGGCCTGAACCACGTAGGTGAGCGTGATGCCTTCCGGAGTTTGATCTTCCGTGACGCGGATGTTGTAGAACTGGCCGGTGGCGTAGAGGTTCCGGATGTCATCATCCACCGCGAGGCGCCGGTATGGGTCGGAAGTCTTGACCCGGATGTTGGCGCGGATCAGTTCATCGCTGACTTCCTGGGGGCCGACGTGGCGGATTTCGATTTTCGCGACCTTTGGCGGGTTGGCCTGGGCGGAGGCGCCCGGGTTGTGGCCCAACAAAAGAATCAACACGCAAAGGCGGAACACATGTTTGCTCATTCAATTAATGCACGTCGTCATCGCTGATCTTGGCGGCATTCTCGAAGCGGGTGAACGAACGCATGAACGTCAGGTTCACATCGCCAGTCGGGCCATTGCGCTGCTTCGCAATCAACAGATTCACCGCCACCGAGTCTTCCGTTTCACCCGCGTTTGTCGGGTTGTCGTCGTCGTCACCGCTGCTCGGTTTGTAGAGCAGACCGATAAGGTCGGCGTCCTGTTCAATGGAACCTGATTCACGCAAGTCGGACATCCGCGGCTTGCGGTTCTTGTCCTTCTCCATTTCGCGGTTCAACTGGCTGAGAACGATGATCGGGACGTCGAGTTCCTTGGCCAGCGATTTGATGCCGTTGGAAATGTCCGCGATCTCCTGCTGACGGTTTTCGGCCCGGCGCGCAGTAGAATGGAGAAGCTGCAGATAATCAATCACGAAAAGCTTGATGCCATGCTGCTGATGCATGCGGCGGGCCTTGGCGCGCAATTGCAGAATCGAAAGGCCGGACGAGTCATCGATGAACAGCGGCGCGTTCGCCAGCTTGCCGGCCGAACCGGTCAATTTCGGGAAATCGCGCTCCGCCAGAAAACCATCCCGGATGCTTCGCATGTTCACCCGCGAACGCGAGCAGAGCATGCGCAGCACGAGCGATTCCGCCGTCATTTCCAGACTGAACACGCCCACCGGCAGCTTCTGGTCGATCGACACATGCTCCGCGATGTTCATCGCGAGCGAGGTTTTGCCCATCGAAGGACGCGCCGCGATGACGATCATTTCGCCGCCGTGCAAACCGCTGGTCATCTTGTCCAGATCGGTGAAGCCGGTCGGCACGCCTGTCAGCATGCCCTGACGCTGATGGTATTCCTCGATCGTGTTGATCGCCTTCTTGACCAGTTCCTTGATCGAGTCGTTGTCGCCCTGGACGCGCGCTTCGCTGATTTTCAGGATGTCGCGCTCGACTTCATCCATCAGCATGTCCACTTCGCCTTCAAAATCGTAAACCTTGCCCACGACCTGCGTGCAGGTGTGGATCATTTTCCGCAGCAGGTATTTCTCGTAAACGATGTCGGAGTAATAGGAGAGATTGGCCGCCGAAGGCACCGCGTCTGGCAGCGAAGCGAGGTAAGCCAGACCGCCGACCTGTTCGAGCAATTGCTTGTCCTTCAGATTCTGCTGCAGCGTGATGATGTCGATGGCTTCGCGCTTGTCGAACATCTCCGTGAGCGTCTCGTAAACCGTCTGGTGCCGGAGATCGTAGAAAACCTCCGGGCCTTGCTTGAACTTCTGGATGCATTCGCCGAGGCAATCGTTGGGCGAAAGCATGACGCAGCCCAGCACGCCTTGCTCGGCTTCCATGGAATGGGGAGGAAGCCGGTCCACCAACGGCGCTGCCGCCGCGCGTTTCACGCGCTTGGCGCGCTTCAGGTCAGGCGAACGCGTGCCTTCATCCGAAACAGAATCGATCATGGCCGACAAGGAAAGCAGAAGCATGGCGGCGGTTCAAACCGGAGTTGCTGGTCTTATTCACGCAATTCACAACCGCGCGGAACACGGTGGCTCCGCTCGCACTGCGAGCGGAAGCTTGTTCTACAGAAGGAAACGAAGAGAACGAAGACCAAGAGTGAACCTTAAGGCGGTCTCGTGGAACTCAGATTCGCTGAACTTCTTCCAAACATCGAGATCCCCTACGGAAGGGACGCAAAGAACGCAGTTCCTTCTTCGTTCTCTTCGTTTCCTTCTGTGAACCGAACTCTGTCGAATAGCTCCGCGAGTGCAGCCGCGAACAGCAGGTCCGAGGATCTACTCCTTTGGCGGCCAGGAACCTTTTGCGAGTTCCGACGGCAGCTGCGTTGGTTCGACCGGATAAATGACGGACAAGTCCGGTTTGGTTTTCGCCGTCGGCAGAAGCTCCAGTTCCTCCGGCGCGCCGACGATCAGCCACAGAACTTCGGAATCCGTGTCGTTGAATACCTGCCGCAGTTGATCTGGTCCCACCAGCACGCCGCCATAGCGCGGGACGGTCAGCGTCTCGCTGCCCACGCGGATTCGTCCGGAGCCTTCCAGCAGGAAGTAAAATTCCTCCTGGCGGATGTGCTTGTGCAGGGTGCTGGCGCTTCCGGGCGGAAAACGCCACAGCCTGGCGCTCAAGTTTTCGCTGCCGGTCCGCTCCAGAAAATCCGCGTTCGGAATCTTCATCAGGTTGGAATGCCGCCAGTTCAAATCGTCAGGGCGGATCAAATGATAGCCTTGGATGGGATTCATCGGTGTTGGTTTTCGCTTATTCCGGCGACTTGCGCAACTGTGACGCCAATCGAAGCAGCGTGAACACCTCACCCTGGGCCAATTCTAAAGTCTTTTTCCGCCCTGGGCCTGGGGCTATGTTCCCCGCATGCTCACGCTTGAACAACTTTCCGAAATGCTCGAGCAGAATCGTTCCGCTGCGGTTGCGTCGGTGAAGTCATTTGCCATCGGCGGACGCCACTTCGATTTCCAGCAACAGCCTGCGATCATGGGTGTGATCAATTTGTCCGCCGATTCCTGGTATCGCGAAAGCGTTTGCCTGAGCGCCGAGAGCGCCATCCGCCGCGGCCGGATTTTGAGCGAGCAAGGCGCGGACATCATCGACCTGGGCGCGGAATCCACCCTCGCGCACGCCGCACGCGCCGATGATGCGGCGCAAAACAGCCGATTGCTGCCGGTGCTGAAGGAGCTTCGTGCGGCCGGAATCTTGGTTTCCGTTGAAACGTATCAACCCGCCGTCACACGAGCCTGCCTGGAAGCGGGCGC
>CAMLLE010000220.1 GCA_946480555.1 uncultured Verrucomicrobia subdivision 3 bacterium | reverse complement strand
GCAGCGCAACGCTGACCGCCGGTTTGCCCAGCGCGAAGTATTCATAGACCTTGTTGGGATTGGAACCGAGGTTGAACGACGTCAGCTTGTAGGGAATCACACCGGCATCGAAGCCATTGATGTAGCGCGGCAGGTCTTCGTAATCGCGATGCCCCAGGAAATGCACGTTCGCCAATCGTTCCTTCAGGGTGTCAACGGCGGCGGCCGTTTGAGGATCACTGTCCATGGCGCCGACATAAACGAACGAAACGTTTGGCAGCGCCGCGGCAGTGTCCGCCATGAGATCGAAATCCAGGCGAAAGGAGCTGATGTTTCCCACGTAACCGGCAATCGGCTTCGTCAACTGTGCGAGTTCTGCCGGCAGTTCACCGCCTTCCGCGGCGCGGAATCGATCGAAGTCACATCCCGTCGTGGAGAGCATCGACTTCCGCGGATACCAGGTGCGCACGATGGATTCCTTCGCCTCCGTCAGCGGCATGATCAGATCGTAGCAGCCGAGAAAGCCGAGTTCCCGCGCGGGTTCGAACGTGTCGCCGGGCCAGTAAATCTTCGTTGCTTCCGGCACTTTCGGCATCACTTCGAAATGGCTGTAATAGACGGACCAGAACACGGTTTCGGGACGGTTCAGTTTTCCAACGACCCAGCGCAGTTGCAGCAAAAGCAGGAGGACATCGATGAAGTTCAACGCGCCGTACTGGCTTTTGGGCAGCCACGGTGTGAAGACCGTCACGCCATTATCTCGCTGCTTGATGGCGCGATTCTCTGCAATCGCCTTCAGCGGATTGCGCCTGGGCGGATTGATCCAGAACACCCGGTTTCCTTTCGCCAGTTCACGGGCGAACAGCGAGCGGTAGGAATGGAGGTAGTAATTCCACGGCATCCCGCTCAGGAACACCACAGTCTTATTGCGGAAGAAGTGATACATGTCCGACCGCGATTCTTTCGCGGTGAAAGGTGTAAAGGCGCCGTGCCTGGATGGCATTTGCGATTGCGCGCACCGCGCTGGCGGGCGTGATCCGTGTCTTGATCTGGAAACCTTTGATGGAGGTGGGAAGCAGCATCCGCCGCATCAGGTAGAGCATGGCCCAGCCGAACATTCGCGGCGAACGCTCGATCCACAGGGCGTTTGCAAATGAAACGTAGGTGGTTGCCTCCAATTGCAGGCGCAGCGAATCGAGTTTCACCGCGCGGTTCTCGGTTTCGCCATGATGCCAGAGAAAAGCCCGGTCTGAGTAGGAAATGCGCCAGCCATGTTTCGCCAGCCATTTGCCCCAAAGATAGTGCAATCCGCCAAAGCGGTAGGTTTCATCGTAGCGCAATCCGGAATCAAAAATCTCCCGCGGATACAGCGTTGATCCGTCGGCGATCGAGGCGCAGTCCGAAGGATCCTCGGGACGATGCCCGAAGCCACTGCGATGCAATTGCGCCGGGCAGCCAATCCGTGCCTGGGGCTGGCCGGGCGGGCGTTCGGGAAAAATCCAAACCCGGCGCGAATCCAGTGCGAGCGTCGCGAGAATTCCCGCGAGGTAGTCCTCGGGATACGTTTGATCGTCATCCGCGGACAGGATGTGCGTGCCCATGCAGGCGCACGAAGCCACGTTGCGATTCGCCGCCAAACCACGGCGCGGGCCAGTCACGTAAACGCCGCCGTGCTTGCGCACGACCGCTTCCACGAGCGGCGCGAAGTCAGGCGTCGAATCGTCCGACACGACGATCTCAAACGGCTGAACCGATTGTGCCCGCCAGCTCGCAAGACACCGCTCAAGGCTTTCAGGCCGGTTACGCGTGACCAGGGCAACGCTGATGTGGATGGAACGCATTGAAACCCAATCAAAGGTTTGAACTGAACTGACTCAATCGCTTCCAGCGCGATTTCATCGTCCGGCTGAGCACGGGCGGAATTGCACTCAGGAGATTGCGCAGCGATTGATTTCGCAGATCGGCGCCGTCCAGCTTCTCAAGGAACATTCGCGGATGCACCGCCGAGAACGGTCGGGTGTTGTGCGAATGCTGTTGCAGCTCCGCAAATTTTCCGGCGGCTTCCTGCGCCACGAAAAGGAACAGGTTCTGCGCGTACCACCAGCTCACATTTGAGCGATGCCACAGCCGGCTGCGGAAACAGTCGATCGCGATGCAGCCGCGCTTGCGGAACAGCTCGATCCAATACTCGGGCCACTGCTCGTTCACATGAGAGCAGCCGCCTTGCTTGGGCACCGCGGCGGAAAACACGATCACCGGGCCCAAGCCCACCAGAGAATCGATGAAGGTTTCCGCCGCTTCCGGCGGCAGGTGTTCGGCGACTTCGAGCGAAAGCACGAGGTCGAATTGCCGGTTCGCTTCGATGGGTTTGCTCAGATCGCGCGGCTGGAAACGGTCGCTCTCGATTTCGAGCATGTCCTTTGTGACCCAGTTTCCATCGATTCCCACCACGTCGGTCACGCCGAACCGGGACAGCACCGAAAGCCACACACCGTCGCCGCAGCCGACATCGACCGCGCTGCGCGGATTGAGCCAATCGACAATCAGCGGAACGATCTCTTCCGCAGAGTTTCGCACGCCTTCCTTCCGCGACGAGTAGAAGACCGGTTTGTAGTCAGTTTGCTGGTTCATAGCTTTTGTATTCAGAGGATTCGCCCAACCAAACGGCCGCAAAACAGATCTGCCTTCTTCATGAATTTTTCCGTCGCGGAGTAGAGAGCGATGGGATGGTCCACGAAATCCCAGTAGAGCTTTTCGGCGCGTGAAGGTTTCCTGCCCTGCAACGCCGACCAGAGGAAGCACTTTGACCAGGGTTTCGGCGTGCCCAACGCATGCAGCATCAGGCTGCCGCTGCCGCCGTATGCGAAACCCATCGCTTCTTCGCCCATGGAACTCACTTCGGCATCTGAAATCATTGTAGTGATGTTCAGCGCGTCCTGATCCACGGCATTGAACGCATAGGAACGCTTCCCGGCGGAAAGTCTTTCGGTGTCGATCAACCCGCGTTCGGAAAGCAACTGAATGGTGCGTTGCCACTGCTGCACGAAGCTGATGTCGCGCTTGTTCACGCCGACGAATCCGGCATTGAAATACTCGTCGAGTTCGCGTCGGCAGGGGATTTGTTCTTCCGCGAGAAACTTCCTCCAGGAATGGCGGAACGGGTGGCTTTTCGGAACCCAGGCGCCGGTGTTGTGGCAAAGTGCCACGCCAGCTTCGACCCAGTCTTCGAAGACATACCAGCGGCAGTTCACCGTGATGTCGGGATCGAAGTAGAAGAGCGATTCGGTTTCCGGGCAGTGCCGTTCGAATATCTCCAGCATCAGACTTGGCTTGTAGTTCGTCAGATGCATTTTGGTTTCCAGCCGGATGAATTTGATCTTCAAGCCGCTCGTGACGCGAAAGTCATACCCCCCCTCAACGCGTTCGGCGCGCCGCGCCCACGGCGGCAGGTCGCCGCGATAACCCGCAAAGACGGTGCCGCGGAATTCCTGCGCGTGCAGCGAGCTGACCAGCGCTCCGACGCCATAGTGGTAATGCCCTTCAAATAGTGTGCAGACGGATGAGTTCATGAAAACACTTCGGGGTTGCAGTTTATCAGCTGGCCATCGGTTGCGGAGAAGTTGCGCGGATGATCCGGCCGGACGCATGGCTGCCCAGAAGACCGCGAGCCACAAGGTAGCCATTGGCCAGCAGGCCCGGCAGCGTGGAGTAGAATCCAAATGCGAGGACTCCCTTCACGTCGCGCAGATCCAATGTCCACAACAGCACCACTTGCAATGCGATGGTTACCACTGGCGAAATCCATGCCTGCCAAATCCACGCGCGCGCGGACGCAAGCGCATACAGCAATCCGGCAAAACCGCCGACGATCGAGCCGCCCAGCAACCACGGGAGTTCCTCTGTCAGCCCGGAGTATTTCGGACCGATCAGCCACAGCAATTGCCCGGGAATAAAGAGCCCGGCAGCGAAGAGCAGGCTGCCAAAAGCAACATAAGCGACGATCGCCGCGGCAAACAAACGCATCAAGCGCGGCAGCGAATCGCAGCGCGCAAACGTCGGCAGCACCAGGCTGTTTACGACGCTTCCCGTCATGGCAAACAAAACTCCCAGGCGCGAGAGCGCCCCAACTTCAGCGACGTTCTCCACCGTGCCGAACAGAGCAATCAACCAGATCGCAATCTGTCCGCGAAACGCGTAGAAGATCACCGGAAAATACTGGCGCTTCACCAGCGTGGATATTTCGGCGCGTTGCCCGTCGTCCGCTGCTGGCGAGTCATCGACAAATTCGCGGCTGAGTTTCCGTAGGACGAGCGCTTGCAGAACCGAGGACGCCACCACCACCAGCAATGCCGTTGTTGCATCGAGAAAAACAAACGCCAAAACTCCGAACGAGAGCACACGCACCGCAGCGGCGGCCAGTTCGGCACCCTGCACTGCAAGGTATTTGCCGTGCAACCGCAGCGGCACCGCATAGATGCTGATGGTCCACATCGCCCAGATGCTCCCGATCCCGATGGCGGTTAATGCCGCCACTTTCAGCCACGGAACTTCGATCTGCCGGAGCATCAGAATGGAAATCACGATGCCGACTGGCACGGCTGCGAGGGCCAGCTGCTTTCGGAAGGCAAACGCAGTAGCCACCAGCCGGCTCAACGCGCTGCGATCCTTCCAAACACGGCCACCGATTGCGTTCAGCCCGGAGCCAATGCCGAGATCCGTGAGGAGATTCAGAATCATCTGGAGACTTACGGCGATGGTGTAGGCGGCGAGTTCCCGCTTCTCCAGCACCCGCACCAGGAGCAATCCTCCAAGTGCGGAAACTCCCTGAACCATCATCTGCAGGGCGCTCACGCTCGCCAGCAGTTTCAGTTTTCGTTTCATTGGGTTGACCGTGTGTGGCAAGGGCTCCGCCACTGGTTGTGTCACCACTCCCTCCTCAAACTTCTGATTGGCGCGCGGTTCAGCGCGCGATTCCGACAGCGCGCTCTCCCGCTTCCGTGTTCAACGGATGATTCAACGGAACGCAACGTTCCTCCAGCCGGACGCTGGTGACATCCAGTTCAACCAGCGTCATTCGTCCGAGAAATTCCAGCAGAGCGCGCACGCGATCTCCCGCAGGCCGCACTTGCTGCACGATTGCAACCAAGTCATTAAAAGCGCCGCCGACGATCCTGACTTTGTCTCCGGGTGAAATCTCCTGAGTTACGACGACGAGATCCTGCGCGCCAAACAACGCACGCAGCTCCGCCATTTGCCTTTCGGGTATGCTCGGATAACCACGATTGAAATGGACAATTTTTGAAACAGACGCCGAGTAGCGAACGACATCCAGATCGCGGCCGAGATCGAAACGGACAAAGATGTATCCAGGAAAAGTGGATTCCGTGAACCACACAGGACCGCGGCGGGTCGCGCGGCGGAAGCGCATCTGGGGATTGAAGACTTCGAAGCCGCTGACAGTCGTCAGACGATTTGCCGCGATGTGTTCATGCTTGGGATGTGTTTGAACACAAAACCAGCTGCGCGAGGAGATTGATTCTCCATTCACCGGCTCCACTGCTGCTGTTGGCAGATCATCTCGCATACTGACGACATCTTTTGTGATCGACCGACTCCAAGCAGAAGCGAAGCCAAGCTGATTGCGGAAGAGTTGTTGTGAAATTGCACGGAGTTTTCGTGAAAATGCCGCGTATGAAAATTGAGTGCGCCGAAATTCATGTTCGAATTTTTACCTCTTGGCCAAGTCCGGCCAAGCCGCACGAACAGTTGATGCTTGAGGCGATCGTTTCGCGGTTCAAATGCACTGTCATAGGCTTTTCCAAGGGGATTCGACTCATTCAATTCATCGTCTGATTTAGTCGGATGATTTCCCATCGATCATAAAATCAGGTTCCCCTGAGCGATGAAATTTTCTTGGTCAT
>CAMLLE010000219.1 GCA_946480555.1 uncultured Verrucomicrobia subdivision 3 bacterium | reverse complement strand
GCGCGGAGGAAGCCTTATTTTGATTGCTCCGCGTCTCCGCGTCTCCGCGGTTGTCAGAAATTTCTTCTGGTAACCGCTCTAGTTCGAAGTCTTCCTGCGGTGCAGCCGTTCCGAAATGAAATCCAACACTTCCTTTGCCGCGGGAACCTTCAACGCGTACGCCGTTGCCCAGTAAGCCGCCGAAGCGATTCCACCCGGTACGAAGACGGCACATATCTTCCAGGCAAGGCCGAATTCCGCCACCCGCGTTTCCCAGATGTGACTCAGCCACAGAGTCAGTGCGAGTGCCGCTGATCCGGCGACCGCCAGCGGAACAAAGGTCGGCGTTAGCGAGTCCATTTCCAGCTTTCCAAGTTTTTTCTTCAACGCGAAGAGCAGTAATCCAAGGTTCACCGCCGAGCTGATGGTGTTCGCCAGGCCCAAACCGCCCTGCCGCAGCCACCACACGAGGCTCAGTGACAACATGAGGTTCAATCCAAGGCAAACGAGGCTGATCTTCATCGGCGTCTTCGTGTCGCCCAGCGCGTAGAAGGCTCGCGCCAGAACGTTCACGAGCGAATACGCGACGAGGCTTCCCGCCAGGCATTGCAGCGCAAACGCCGTTCGCAACGTTGCACCGTAATCGAACTTCCCACGTTCGAACAGGAGTCGAATGATGGGTTCCGCGAGTGTGATCAGCAGGATCGACATCAGCAAATTGACGAAAATCAAATACGCCATGCCATTCTTCAACGTGGAGCGGAACTCGCCGTAGTTCTTGTCCGCGGCGAAGCCCGACAGCGTTGGCAGCAGGAATGTCGCAAGCGAAATCCCGAAGACGCCCTGGGGCAATTCGAACAGGCGCACGGCGTAGTTGAACGGGGCGATCAATGGCGCTTCCGGACGGTCGAGCCAAAAGCCGATTCCCTGGATGAGCGTGACGTTGATCTGAAAAGCGGCGACGCCGAGCGTGCCGGGAATCATCTGCTGCACCACGCGCTTCACCGTTTCGTTCTTCCACGGCGAAACCCACCGGTAACGAAACCCATCGGTCAGCAGTGTCGGGACCTGAAATGCGGCTTGCGCAAACCCAGCCGCCAGAACGCCGAGCGCCAGCGCAAAAATCTGTTCGTGCAAAACGTGGTTCGGTCCCCACTGCGGCGCCAGCCACAGCACCGAAGCGATCATCACCACGTTCAACATCGTGGCGCCCATGGCCGGAATGAAGAAGAAGCCGCGGGCGTTCAGCATGCCCATGAACACCGCCGCCACGCACACGAGCAGCATGTAGGGAAACATCCAGCGCAGCAGCCGTAGCATGAGATCGGTTTTGGCCGAAAATTCGTGGACGCCCAGCGCAACGGAGACTCCGATCAACACCAGCGCGATCAAAACGGCGGAAGCGATGACGAGTCCGGAGATCACCGCGTTGGCCGCCTGCCACATTTCCTTTTCGCCGGCTTTCTCCTTCTCTTTGAAAATCGGAACAAACGCCGCCGTCAGCGCGCCTTCACCGAGCAAACGGCGAAAGAGGTTTGGAATCAGAAACGCCACCTGAAATGCCGCCGCGACCCAGCCATCGCCCATGAAACGGGCGTAAACCATTTCCCGGAACATTCCGAGGAAGCGGCTCAGCAAGGTGGCCGCCGCCATCGCTCCGGACGATTTCAACATCTTGGACACGCGCGCAGGCTAGAGTTCGGGCGCAGTTCGAAAAAGGGGAAACTGAAGGGTGCGTTTCCGGAAGGCCTGATTTGCTCCTGGTGGGGCGCGTTGCTTTGCGTCACAGTTATCAACGTCACAGCCACTCCCGAATTTTTTCCTGATACTTGTTGTAGATGAAACCCAGAACCAGCAGCACGATTCCCAGCGCCATGAAGCTCAGAATGCGATAAATCGTTTCCAGCTTCCAAACGTCGAAGATCACCACGCGTCCCAATGCACAGGCAAGCACGCCCAGTCCCAACCAGCGATATTGTCGTTCGCGAAAAGCCATGCCGAAGACGAAGAGAGCCAGTGCGAACATGGACCAGCTCGCGGTGAGGTAGAATCCGCCTGCGTGCAGCGAAACCCAGCGCGAAAGCAGGAACCACAGGCTGATCCCGCCGAGAAGAATTCCCGTAGCATGCACGCGATTGTCGAGCTCGTAGCGCTGCGGCAAACGGCGAGCGATGCGCTGCTGGCCGAGCAACGTCAGCAACGCGATCAGGTTTGGCCAATACACCCGCGAACCCTCATGAAATGGCGACCAGAAGAACGCGAGGCCAGCAATGGTGAAGAACGCGCCGATCAACAGCAGTTCCTGGTTTTTCTGCCAGCCGCCAATCAGGAATCCGGCCAGACCCAGAAGGGCACACGTCCACATGCGTTCGCGCATCGGAATGTGGCGTTCCACCCAGAACAACAGCATCAGCACCGCGATCCAGCGATACGCCCGCGCGAGGTTCAGCCACGTGCCCGCACCGGTTGCGTTCGGCGCACGTTTGAGCCAGACAACCGTTCCGATTGATAGCACCGTCAGCGCGAGAATCGGCGCGAGCGGCTGATGCCATCCGGGCGACTGATGCAGCGCGAATTGAATCACGCTCACCACCAGGAACAGCTGCGAACAGAGGCCAAGGATCCATGCGCGTGTGAGCACCGCGTAAACCGTGAATGCGATAGCCAGAGCCGCAGAGAGCATCAGCCAGTTCGCCGATTCCAGTTGCGGTTGCAGCCAGAATCCCGCGATGGCCACGAACGCCATCCCATAAAGCGCCTGCGTCACGCGGCTCAAATTGATGTCCAGCTCGATCAACTTCTGGCGTTGCCACCAGTGACTGAGCAAAACGGAAACCGCGATGACGGTCAGTGGATTCCACCACGGCCAGGTGCGTTCCGGTTCAACGGCGCGGATGAGCCAAAGCAGCTGTGCGGCGAGAATATATATCTGGGCGAACAGGCTGAGTTCACGCAATCGCAGCAGGTAAACCGACAGGGTCACGACGAAACCCGTCAGCGCCAACGCGACCGGCATTTCAATTAAGCTGCAATTCCAGCCAATGCCCGCGAAACCGCCGATCAACGCCAGCACGCAGAAGAATGCTGGCACGGGTCGGATCAAGGAGTGGTTGTGGCGCTGATAACGGCTCGCCCAAAAAGCATTGAAGATCATCATGGCGCTGAGCGCTGATTCCAGCAGTAGCGTCCGCCAGTTGTCGCGTTCCAAGCCATCGATGCTCCAGCCGATGGCCATGGCGCCGGCGAGGTAGGAGCCCGTTTGCAGGATGGCATTGCTGCGCGCCATGCCGAGCGTCAGCAGGATCACGCTTTCCACTCCGAGCAGCAGGGCCAGTTGCAGCCCGGTGAACTTCGCGATGATGCCCACCGTTACGAGCAGCAAACCTTGCGTCAGGTAGCTGTTCCGGATCAGCGGTTCCTCGTTGAACTGTCGTCGCGCCAGCAGCGCCAGGCCAGTCAGCGTGCTGCCATAGATGATCGAAAATTTCCAGAAACCGCCGTGCCGCACCTGGAACATCGTCAGAAGAAACAACGCAAAGAACGCCAGGTTGTTGAACGTGAGAAAACCGGCACGCCCGTGGCGCGACAGTGAATCCACTTTCGAAAGGAAAACCGCCGCGGTGAACAGGCACCAGTAGCTCATCAGGAAATACGCGCCGAACCATAGGCCTTCATCGGGAGACGCCCAACGCCAGCCCGAGCCGTCGTAAAAGCGCCAGAACGCGTAGCTGCCGTAGGTCGCAACCAGGCTCGCAATGGACAGGACTGCCCAGCGATTTCGCACCAGGAAGAACACCGCCGCCGCGGTCAGAATCACATTGGAATAAAGCGTAAACGAACCGACACGCGTGATCACGGATGTGTAGTAAGCAAGTCCCACTGCAAATAGCGCCAGCACTTCGGACCGGCGCCGGTCAGCGATCCAGACCATGAAGGCCGCCCAAGCGAACAACAGCGCGCCGTCCACAAGCGGGTTGCTGATGATTCGCAGGTTGGGAATGTGATGCGCAGCGTAGGTTGTGAAATAGACCGCGGCCAAACCACCGGCAAACAGCACCTGCCCGTAATTCCTGAGCGCATCGCGCGCCGCCTTCCGCTGCCACCAGGCGCCGAATCCAAGCAATGGTGCGCTGGCCAAATAAAGCAGCGAAACTTTGCCAGCCGGACCGAGCCGTCCAATGAAATTCTCGAAAAACACGAGGCCGGTAAGCAGCATCACGATTCCGATGCGCACCAGCCAGTACGTGCCCAGCCGCATTTCGAACGAGCGCTTTTCGGGAACGGGTGCGATTGCTGAAACCGGAGGTGGAGCTGGTCGCGGCGGCTCAGACTTCAGTGGAATCGAAGCTGGGGGAGACCCGGCTGCCAAGGGGCGGGATTCCGCTGAAACGCTCGGCGCCGGTGTGGTAATGATCGGCGGAACGGCGGAAGGTTTCGGCCCGGCGGGCTGCGGAAGGATTGGAGCGGCGGTTGGTGCCGTTTTGGGAATTTCGCGCGAAGATTGGGTGGCGATTTCGGAGTGTTCGAGCCGGTTCTCCAGTTGCCGCAAGCGCGCGGAGAGCGTGGCGAGCTCAAGCGTAAGTTTCGCCTGATGCTGCTTAAGTTGCTCCAATTCGGACCGCGTCTGCTCGTTCATGGCTTCGTCCTGTTTCCTTCGCGGCAGATCGAGACTAGGTCTCGGTTGGAGCACTCGCCAGCATAAACGCGGACGCGAGGCCGCCTTCGCGAAATGAAAATCGTGTTCAGGCTTTGGCAAAACACGGCTCGACGGTTTCCGCACTGGAACTTAGCTTTTCGCCCATGTTCACAGGCATTGTTGCGGAAGCGGGAATCGTGGAACGGGTTCAGCCGGCGGCTCGTTCCATTCAACTGACCGTTCGCGCGGGAGTAACGGCTCGCGGACTGAAACTCGGGGACAGCCTGGCGGTGAACGGTTGTTGTCTTACGGCGGTGAAGATCTCTCCCCCGCGCGGGAAAGACAGATTGGTCCAGTTCGATCTGCTGCAAGAAACCTGGAAGCGCACGAATCTCCAATTTGCCGGTACAGGATCGCTTGTGAATCTGGAACGGCCGCTTCAAGCCAACGGCGAGTTCGGCGGCCATTTTGTCACCGGCCACATCGATGGTATGGGCAAAATCGTTCGTTGGGAGCGCGCCGGTCAGGATCACGTGCTGGACATCGCCGCGCCTGCAGACGTCATGCACTACGTCGTATTCAAGGGCTCCATCGCGGTGGACGGCATCAGCCTCACGGTGGCGGACGTTTCGAAGAAAAGTTTCCGTATTTGGATCATTCCGCACACGTTCGAAGTCACGGCGCTGCGCGAACGAAAAGTCGGTGACAGCGTCAATCTCGAAGGCGATTTGCTGGGGAAATATGTCGAGAGGTTCTTGGCAGGACGGAAGCGGAAGTGAACCGAAACTTCAAAATCGTCCCGCCGGAAGTATCCGAATGACTCCTCGGAAACCCTGTCCTGCGTAGTTCCGGTGAACCAGCGTAGCCGCGCCTCTGGTGAGCGCCGCCATTCTCGAAAATCACCGCAGCGTCGTAGCGAACCGAGGGTTCATGGAAAGCCCTCTGTTTCTTCGGGCCTGCTCACGAGCCCTGAAAACGTCTTCATCTGTCGTCCCGCTGGGGCTCGACAATTGTTCACAGAGATCCACGGTTTCCGCTGCGCTTCACGCGCCTGCGTGGACGAAGCCGCTCCGGCGCGGCGAAGGCCGTGGCTACTCGCTTTCGCTCCTCCAGAGCGGGGATGGTTTATGCGAAGGACGCGAAGTGATGATTACAAAGCACTGCCAAACCGTCACCAATCAGTGAATCGAAGCGCGACATCAGTGGTGTTGCTATTCTAGAGCGGTTAGCAGAAGAAATTTCCGACAACCGCGGAGACGCGGAGCAATCAAAATAGGGCTCCTCCGCGCCTCTGCGCCTCCGCG
>CAMLLE010000218.1 GCA_946480555.1 uncultured Verrucomicrobia subdivision 3 bacterium | reverse complement strand
ATGATCGACAGGCGATAGCTGAACACCGGGCGGCCGGAAGCTTTCGGGAGGAAGTAGTACATCAGGCCGAGGTAAGGCGTCGTGAGGAAGAACGCGACGGCGTTGTGTCCGTACCACCATTGCACCAGCGCGTCCTGCACGCCGGCGTAAACCGAATAGCTCTTGAACATGCCGGCCGGGACTTCCAGCGAGTTGAAGATGTGCAGCACGGCAACGGTGACCGCGGCGGAGATGTAAAACCAGATCGCCACATACATGTGCTTCTCGCGGCGCTTCGCGATGGTGCCGAACAGGTTCACGGCGAACGCGACCCACACCACGGCGATTGCGATGTCGATCGGCCATTCGAGTTCCGCGTATTCCTTGCTCGTCGTCATGCCGAGCGGAAGCGTGATCGCGGCGGACACGATGATGGCCTGCCAGCCCCAGAAGTTGAGCCAGCTGAGAAAATCGCTGAACATGCGCGCCTTGCAGAGGCGTTGCAGCGAATAGTAGATGCCCATGAACATGCCGTTGCCGACGAAGGCGAAGATGACGGCGTTCGTGTGCAGCGGGCGCAGGCGTCCGAACGTGGTGAACTGGAGATTGAGGTTGAGTTGCGGCCAGAACAACTGGCAGGCAATCAGCAGGCCCGCGCTGAAGCCCACCAAGCCCCAGATGATGGTAGCGATGGCGAAGGCGCGGACGATTTTGTTGTCGTATTGGAACGTTTCGATCCGGGACGTCCCCGCCGATGTGCTCGGCTTCGGCTGTCCCAGAGGGACGGATGCGGTACTCATATTTTAACTGTGGGCTCTAAAGGGTTGGCTGTTGGGCTGGCTGGCGGAACAACCGGTTCCGCCAGCCACGATCATTTTCTAAAAGCGCAGAATCACATCAGCGGTCAGGCGGCCATCAAAGATGCCGACCGGATCGGAGACGCCGGCTTCGTAAGCGACACCGATGTCAATTTTGTCCGTGAGCTTGGCGCGCGCGCCGCCGCCGACGGTGATCATCGTTCGGCCGCCCGCGTCGGTGCTGCCGAAGTTCGCGAGGTCATACATCTCCGTGTTCAGGGACACAGCGCCGAGCAGGAGGTTTTCGCCTTCGGTCAGGACCGTGTGGCCATTCACGGCAAAGAACGGGATGAAATAGCGGCAGGTGTAATAATCGAGCTGCAGGCTGTAATGCAGCTGCGCCGTCTGGTCGTCGAAGTTGTTCGGGATGCGGCCGCCGACGTTCGCGGTGACGTGGAAGTTGCCGAAGCCCTTCGCGGCGGAGATGAACGGATTCCATTCGCCATCACCATGGCCTTGCAGCACGTCCTGATTGCCGGTCGGCAGTTCCACGGTGAAGCCCGGCGTGACGATGAATTGATTTTCCACGTCGTCGATCAACGCATACTTCAAGCCGGCCGCGAGATTCGCCCAGCCATATTCGTGCGTCAGTGTGTCGTTGGGACGGAACTCAATGTAGCCGTCCTTCGTCGCGATAAACGCCAGACGATCCGTCAACGCCGCGCGCAACTGCACCGCGTAAACGCGGACGCTGCCGCCGAGGTCCACCTCGCCGCCTTGAAACTTGAAAGTGTCCGGCAGCCAGTGCTGCATGAAGATCGGACGCACTTCCGTCGTGATCCGGGGATCTTCAAAGTAGATCGGGTTGGTCACGGGCGTGATCGCCTGGTCCTTCCAGTTGCTGCTGTTCGCGCAGTCTTCGGCAGCCGTAGCCGAAGTTGCGACCGAAAGCGCCAGCACGCAGCCGCGCAATACGTTCTTCTGAGTGGTTTGGTTCATGTTCCTATTTCGAGTATTTGGTTCTCCCCGTGACTGTCTCCGAGCGCATTCCGGGCGTCGGGGTTACTGTTCCGTCCGGCGTGCGCAAAGCGTCCTGAGTCGAAGCGGCGCGCTGGCCATTGTCCGCCAGCACGCGCATGGAAGGAGTGCAGGTGTCCTCAAATTGTCCGGACCTCACGGCCCAGAAAAAGCCCGCCAGAGCAATCACAGCCATCGTGAGGCTCGCGAGAATCAGAATTAGAATAACGCTCATGGTCTGGTCAGTTGGCGGCCTGCCTGGAAGCCGTTTCGAATTTCAATCCGCTGCGCCGCGCTGCCCAACTGGTGGCGCCGCAGGCAAAGAGAACCACCGTGAAGGAACTCAGGGGCATCAGGATCGCGCAAACAATCGGCGCCAGCAGGCCCGCAGCGGCGATGCTCACGCCAATGACGTTGTAAGCGCTGGAAATGCCGAAGCCCGCGCGAACGATGCGGGTGGCGCGGCGGGCGAACTTCAGCAGCGTGAACAGCTCTGGAACGCGCTTCGCATCCAGGATCATGTCGCTCGCGGGTGAGAAAGATCCGACCTTTTCCACGACCGCCACGCCGACGTCGCTTTGCTTGAGCGCGCCCGCGTCGTTCAGGCCATCGCCAACCATCATCACGGTTTTGCCGGAATCCTGGAGGCGGCGGATGAAGCCGAGTTTGTCGAGCGGAGACTGGTTGAAATTGAGCCTGGCTGAGCTGCCGAACAACGCAGTGAAGCGTTCGCGTTCACGTTCGTTATCACCGCTCAGCAGTGCAATCTCGTAATGCTCGGCAAGCGCGCGAATCATGCCGTCCGCTTCCGGCCGCAAGGAACTCGAGAGGACGAAACAACCGCGATATTGGCCATTAATGGCGAGATGAACCGTGCTGCCTTGCTGCGAAGAAATTTCAGGAACGTTGAGCCCGCGCGCGACAAACCAGGCGCGGGAACCAACCAAGAGATCGTGTCCCACGACAGAGCCTTCAATGCCGCAGCCGACGGTTTCGGAGAAGTTCGTCACCGGAAGCGTCGATTGTTTTTCGCCGAGCGATTCATTGATGCGCGCCGAATGCGGATGTGTGGAATGACGCGTCAGCGAAGCAACCCAGGCTTGCTCATCGGCGCTCAGCGGCAGTTCAGATGAAGACTGCGCCGCCACAAACCGAACCGCGTTCACTCCCGCCGATGTCAGCGTGCCCGTCTTGTCGAACACGATGGCATCCACGCGAGCCATGCGTTCCAGCACGTGAACGTTCTTGATGAAAGCATTCACCCTGGCCAGCCAGCGTTGCGCCGTTCCGAGTGTGAACGGCGCCGCCAGCGCCAGCGCACAAGGGCAAGCCACGATCAACACCGACGTGAAGGACTTCAGACCGCGCGCCGCTTCACCGCGAAGAATCCAGAACGCCAGCGCGCCGAGCGCGACGGAGATCACAATCCAGATGAACCGGCGGCTGAAAATGTTGTTCAGCGATTCCAGTCCATCGTCGCGTTGTTTCTGAAAGGTCTCGTGATTCCAAAGCGAGGTCAGGTAGCTCTGCGAAACGGCTTTGACGGTTTCCACTTCGATTCCTGCGCCCACCTGCTGGCCGCCCGCGTATAGGTAATCGCCTGCCGACTTGGCGATTGGCTCCGATTCGCCAGTGACAAAGCTGTAGTCCACGAATGCCGGGCCGCTGATCAGCTGGGCATCGGCAGGAATGATTTCACCATTCCGCACCACAATTCGGTCGCCGACCTGCAATTGCGCGAGCGAGATGCGCTCTTCCACTTCGACGGTGGCATCCTGCTTCTTGCGCACCACGGAGAGCGGGAAGAACGACTTGTAATCGCGGTCGAACGCCATGCGTTCCTGTGTGCGCTGTTGGAACGCCCGACCGCAGAGCAGGAAAAAAATCAAACCGCAGAGCGAGTCGAAGTAGCCTTCGCCAGTCTTCGAAACGATCTCGTAAACGCTCTGTCCGTAAATCGCGACGAGCCCGAGCGCGATCGGAATATCGAGCGTCGCCACGCGCTGGCGCATCGAGAGCCAGGCGGACTTCCAATAATCGCTCGCACTGAACGTCACCACCGGAAGCGCGAGGATCAGGCTCAGCCAGCCGAACAGCTTTTGAAAGGCCGGGCCGCTGAAGCTGTCGAGCCCGAAGTATTGCGGCAGGCTGAAGAGCATGATGTTGCCGAAGGCAAATCCGGCCGTGCCGATCTGCAACCAGCGGCGCTTGCCCGCCGGGTCAACGGAGCGCTTTTCCAGTTCGCCGAAGGTCAGCGCGGGTTCGTATCCGACCGATGCCAGCAGGGCGACCACTTCGCTGAGTTTGATCTTCTCCGGTGCGAACGTGAGCGCGACTTCGCGGCGCGGGAAGTTCACCGTCGATTGCCCGATGCCTGGGTTCAGGCGAAATAGATTTTCCAGCAACCAGACGCAGGCGACGCAATGAATGGCGGGAATGTGAAAGGTGACGCGGCTTTGAACGCCATCGGTGAAGTCCAGCAACTGTTGCAGCATCGCCGGTTCATCGAGGAAACGCCACTGCTCCAGGGCACCGCGCCGGCGCATCTGGACGCCCGGATGTTCCGACAGCGCATAGAATTGATCCAAGCCGTTTTCGGAAAGCAGATCGTGAACGACGCGGCAGCCCTGGCAGCAGAAAGCTTTCTCGGATGTGGAGAACCGGGTTTCGAGGCAGGGTTCACCGCAATGAAAACACGCCACTGCCGCGCTGGCGCGCTTGGTTTCTTCCATGGCCAGGGCCGCGAGACCCGGGCCGCCCGTTGTCATTGCTTTACTCACAGTCGTTCCGATCGACACTCAGGCACAGCCGAACGCGGCCTGATTAGTTGTTGATCGTAACAACTCTTAACGGAAGGGAACCCGGTAAATCTTCACGTCTTTTGCGTAAGCGTGATCATTTTTTGACCGTGCATGACAATTCTGGCGAGGCCGACTCTAATGGCGACTGACCGGATATTGCTGTCGTCGTCGGCGGCATCCGAGGGAGAGCCGAGTTTGGAAATGCAGAACGCGACCCGAAATGCGGAACTCAAACACGAGACTTCCCGCCCCATTGCAAGCGGGTGAATTCCCCTGCTCCGCCGAG
Source organism: uncultured Verrucomicrobia subdivision 3 bacterium (assembly GCA_946480555.1). The sequence continues at coordinate 1,054 of CAMLLE010000218.1, read as the reverse complement.
AAACTGCGGCTTGCCCACCTCGAAAACGCCGCGTATAAGTCCACTAAAGTCGACGGAAAATTTCACGGAAGGATTCTCTTTTATGTCACAGACGGGGCGGCAGTCTCTGAACACAAGCAACGTGCTTTCGGTGATCATGGGTGGCGGGCAAGGGACCCGGCTGTTTCCGCTCACGAAGGAACGCGCCAAACCCGCAGTGCCCCTGGCCGGCAAATACCGCATCGTCGATGTCCCCATCTCCAACTGCATCAACTCCGGCCTGCGGCGGGTTTATTTGCTGACGCAGTTCAACTCCGCGTCGCTGCATCGCCACATTTCGCAGTCCTACAAGTTCGATCATTTCGCGGGCGGCTTTGTGGAAATCCTGGCCGCCGAACAAACCTACACCGACGCTTCGTGGTACCAAGGCACAGCCGATGCGGTGAGGAAGAACCTGATTCATTTCCTGAACCACGACTTCGAATACCTCCTGATCCTGAGCGGCGATCAACTCTACCGCATGGATTACCGCCACATCATCCAGCAGCACATCGACACCAACGCGGACATCACGATCGCGATGATCCCCGTGTCGCGCCGTGAATCCCAGGCCTTCGGCATCATGCAAGTGGCGGAAGATTTGCGCGTGACTCGCTTCGTGGAGAAGCCGAAGGACCCCGCTTTGCAGGATTCTCTGAAGCTGCCGCAGGAATGGTATCCGCGCCTGGGCATCCACGATTCGCGCGAACTCTTTCTGGCGTCGATGGGCATTTATGTTTTCACGCGCGACGTCGTGCGCAAGCTGCTGGACAACCAGCTCACTGATTTCGGCAAGCACATCATTCCCAGCGCCATCGAGTCGCAACGCGTGTTCTCCTACGTTTTCCAGGGCTATTGGGAGGACATTGGAACCATCCGCTCGTTCTTCGATGCCAACCTGGATCTCGCTTCCGAACTGCCGCGGTTCAATTTCTTCGACATGGCCGCACCGATCTTCACGCGGCCGCGGTTCCTGCCGGGATCAAAAATTAACGGCGCGCAGATCGATCACGCAGTGATCTCCGACGGGTGCATT
>CAMLLE010000217.1 GCA_946480555.1 uncultured Verrucomicrobia subdivision 3 bacterium | reverse complement strand
AACAACCACCAATCGCTGCTCGTCATTGCGATGGGCATGCAGGTGCTGATCTGGCTGGCGGAACCCAAACTCGGCCGCGAATTCTTCTTCTGGAACACGTTGATCTGGGCTTTGGGATTGTTGAAGGGGCCATCGATGCTAAAAACCAACACCATGGTGTTGATCATCTACAACATCATCGGCATTGCCTCGCTGGTGCTGTGGTTGTGGCTCATCATCAAGACGCAGAAGAAGGCGGTGGAGTTCATCCGTGATGCAGCCATGCTGGCGCTGCTCGGATTCACCGCACTGTTCTTCCTGGGCATTACCAATTACATCCCCAAGCTCAACAGCATGGGAACGCTGGTTTTCCTGGCAGCAGCGGTGCTGGCTTCCGGCTTCTTCCTGTGGCAATACAGCCGCACCACTGCTCCGCTCGGCCGGCAATGGTGGCATGTGCTCGCCTGCGGATTCAGCTGGGTTGCTGGCATGGCGTTCTATTTGTTCATGCCCATCTCGGGCGCCACCAATCCCCCCATGCAATGGGGCTACCCGCGCACGCTGGACGGATTCATCCACGCGTTCACCCGCGGTCAGTATGAAAAGATCCGGCCGACATCGGGAACCGGCGACAACATCTTCGAAATACTTGGCAGCTTCTTCGAACGCTACTTCGGCCAGCTCTGGCGTTTCTTGGAAGGTTTGAGCAATGAATTTGGCTTCCTCTACCTTCTGATCGCGCTGGTCGTGTTTCTCTTCTTCATCAAGCTCAAACGCCGCGAGCGGGTGATGATCCTCGGAATGCTGGCCTTGTTTGTCTGCACCGGACCGTTCCTGGTCTGGCTGTTGAATTTCTCGTCAGATCGGCAATCCCTGGAATTGAACCGCGTGTTCCTCACTTCAGCGCACGTGTTCGTCGCAATGTCAGTCGGCTTCGGCCTGAGCCTGATCGCCGCCTCGCTGGCCGTGCATTTCGATTCTTTCCGCAAGGTCGCCCTGCTGGGCGGGTTGTGCGCTTTGGATTTCGCGTTCTTCGCACTGGTGTTGAACGCCCAGACAGACTTCGATCCCGACACTGCCACGAAATACGGCTACATCAAGGTTCTCTGCTGGCTCGTCGCAATCTCAGCCATCATCGTCCTATGGCGCAAGGGTCTCGAACGCGACCGACTCTTGTCCATCGGCATACCATCCATCTTCCTGACCGCTTCCGTCGTCCTGTCGTGCTTGACGGTCTTTGGCGACTCATGGGCTGCGGCGAACGTTGGCAAAACCTTCGCCAGCATTGCGGGCGCATTCAGCCCGGATCAATACGGTCTGCCTATCTTTGCCGCGCTAATCCTGCTCGGAGCAGGCCTGGTTTTCGTGGCGGCAGTCTTCATTTCGAAAAACCGGGCGCCTATGGCGGTCACGCTCGGTGTGTTTGCATTGATGCCGAGCTATTCCGTGATGACGCATTGGTTTGAAAACGAACAGCGCGACCACTGGTTTGGCTACTGGTTCGGTCACGACATGTTCACGCCGCCTTACAAGGCCAAGGATGGAATGCTGAAGTACGATGCCGAAGGCCGGAAAGAAGCGATGGCCGGCCCGAACGGGAAGCTCGTTTACCCGGAAATGGATCGCCACACGATCCTGTTCGGCGGAACCGATCCGGGCCGTTTCGCACCCACCTACATGATCTTCGCGGACAGCTTCATCCCAAATGACTGCAAGCCGGAGGTGGACCCGGTGTTTGACCGCCGCGACGTTTATATCATCACGCAAAACGCGCTCGCGGACGGCACTTACCTGCAATACATCCGTGCGCATTATTTCCGAAGTGACGAATATCAATACGACACCCCCTTCTTCCAGCAACTGCTCCGCGGACCGGAGGAGCGCGATCCGGAAGGCCCATTGAACTACCAGACAAACGCCCTGGCGCGCCTGGCTTATCGCTTTCTCGACAAGCCGCTCACGGATTGGGGCGCCAAGGTCGAAGCGCGCCGCCGCAAGGAAGGCGTTTATCCATCCAACGAGATTTACACGCCTACGCCTCAGGATTCGCAACGCTGCTTCCAACTTTATATCGAAGACGCGCAGCGGCGCCTGATGCATGATAAGCAATTCCCGAACGAGCCCAGGCAGTTGCGTCCGGGTGAAGACGTCAACATCGTGGACAACCGCGTCCAGGTCTCCGGCCAGGTCGCCGTTATGGCCATCAACGGGCTGCTCACCAAAGTCATCTTCGACAAGAATCCGACCAACGAATTCTACGTGGAAGAAAGCTTTCCGCTGGACTGGATGTTCCCGCATCTGACGCCGTTCGGGATCATCATGAAGATCAACCGCCAGCCGCTGCCCGAGCTGACGGAAGAGATCATCCAGCGCGACCATCAATTCTGGAAGGACTACTCGACGCGGCTCATCGGCGACTGGATCGATTACGACACGCCAGTGAAGGATGTGGCGAAGTTCGCGGAACAGGTTTACATGAAGCGCAACTTCGCGGGGTTCAAAGGCGATCGCCGATTCGTGCGCGATGACCAGGCGCAAAAGGCGTTCTCCAAGCTGCGCAGCTCGATCGGTGGCGTTTACGCCTGGCGCCTGGGAATGTCGTCCGGCGCGCCCACGCCCGTTCAATACGTCGCTCAAGGCGCGAATCGCGACCGGATGATTCGCGAAGCTGAGTTCGCCTTCAAACAGGCATTTACCTTCTGCCCATACAGCCCCGAAGCCGTGTTTCGTTATGTCCAGTTGCTCGCCACGCTTCAACGCATGGAAGACGCGCTGGCCGTGGCAGAAACCTGCCTCAAGCTCGATCCTTACAATCCGCAGGTGCGCGACCTCGTGCAACGTCTGCGCGAATCAGTCAACCCGGGCAGCTCGAAAGAACTGCAGGCGCTTGAGAAGGAAGTGCAGGCCAATCCGGAGAACTTCCAAAAGGCATTCGACCTCGCGCAGCGCTACATGAACGCGAGCCAGATGAACAAGGCGATGGACGTGCTCGACAAAGTGGTGGGCCATCCGCGCGTCGATGCCGGGATCGTGTTCCAGGTGGCGCAACTCTACCTGAGCGTGGGAGCCATCAACCGCGCAGAACCCACTTTGGAAAAGCTGGTGAAACTGGCGCCCGCCGAACCCGTCGCGTGGTACAACCTGGCTTTGGGGAAAGCTTCCATCGGCAAATCGCCGGAGGCAATCGAAGCCCTGCGACGCGCCGTCACATTAGGCGACGACCGCCGGAAGCAGGACAAGAACATGCCCGACATCCGAGCGGAAGCGGCGAAGGAACCGCGTTTCGACGCGCTGCGCAATCTGCCGGAATTCAAGGCGCTCATGGCGCCTTGAAGCCTTGATGTGAAAAGAGGATCGCGCGGGCAGTCCTTGCCCGCGCGAAGTTCAAAAGCAGCCGCCGAGGTAACGAGGCGGAGACTTCCCTGCGGAACATGCTGCTCTGACGCGGACACCCAACTACAGGCGCGGCGTGCCCGGCTTCAGCGGCGCGGCCCACGCGTGAACACCCACTGTCTTCACCTTGCGTTTGTAAACTTTGTCCACGCACGTCGCAAACAGCGTATCGAACTTCTCACCGCCAAAGCACAAATTCGTAATGCGCCTGTTCGGGGTCGGAATAATGCAATTCACGCGGCCCGCTTGATCGCATACCTGGATGCCCAGGCTCGTGGCCACGTAAAGCCGGCCGTCGCGATCCACGCGTAATCCGTCTGCGGAACTGTCGTCCGCAGTGTCGGGACAATGCAGCCAATAGAACCTCTGCTTCGCGCCGAGCGTTCCATCGGATTGGACCTGGTAGCTGTAAACCCAGTGCGACCAGTAATCCGCCACGTAAAGCAGCGTCTGGTCCGGCGACAGCATCACGCCATTCGCGAATCGCAAGCCGCTGTCCACTTCGACCTTCTCGCCGCCGGGCCGGATGAGCCAGACTTTGCTCGGCGTACGATTGTTCGCACCAGGATGCGTCACGTAGATGTTGCCGTTTTGCGCCACAACGATGTCGTTGCCGGGAATTCCTTCCGCAATAACCGTCGCCTTTCCCTGCTTATCGTAGGCGAGGATTTTCTGTTCGCCAGTCGCGGCAGAATAAAGTTTCCCATCCGGCCCGAACGCCTGGCCATTCGCGCGCTTTGTATCCGCAATGAACTCGCTCACCTTGCCATCGAGTCCGATTCGATGACTCTTGCTCGCGGGAATGTCGGTGAAGAACACCTCGCCCATTGCATTCGCGACTGGCCCTTCGGTGAATCGATACCCTTCCCCCACCAGTTCCCATTCCTCGCCCGGAATCAGGATGTCCCTGAGTTGCGGCGAACCGGCGCCCTTGCCAACCGGCTTGGGCCAATCCTTCCACAACCACCGCATCGCTTCGGGGAAAACCTTCGTGCCGTCCGTCCCGTTATGACCATTCGTTCCCCAGACATGTGCCACCTCATAACCCGCAAACGTCAGCGCACGCTCCATCGTTTGATTCGCCATCCACCAATCGCCCCCATAGATGTTCAAGTCATTCGAACCGTCCTGCAGAAAAACCCGAAGGGCGCGCGGCTCAGACTTGCGGATGAGCGTGGGATAACGATCCCCGCCGCGCAGCCCGACATACGTGCCGATGGCGCTGAACACGCGGCTGAACGACTCGGGCCGTTCCCACGCCGCCGTGAACGCGCAGATCGCGCCGCTGCTTGAACCGCCGATCGCGCGGTCCGTCGCATTGGTGGACAGCCGGATCGCGCGACCATCGGAAGTTTTCTTCGTCTCCACGTCCGGCAACAATTCTTCGAGCAGGAAGCGTACGTAATTGTCGCCCAAGCCGTCGTATTCAAAACTGCGGTTGAACCGGTCCAGCGCGCTGTTAGTGTCCGCCGCGCGCACGCGCCCGTGCATGACGAACACGCCGATGGTCACCGGCATTTCCTTCGCATGGATGAGCCGGTCGAACACCTGCGGCGCCTGCCACTGGATGCCGTCCTGATTCACGTAAACGCAGGCCGGCTGATCCGGCAAATATTGGGCCGGCACATAAATCCAGTAATCGCGATACGTGCCCGGAAAAATTTTCGAGTTCGCGAAGCTGAACTTGAGCACCTCTCCTTTGGGAATATCTGGCGCGGGTGTGCCCTGCGTTTGTGCGCCTGCGTGAAATGTGAAACTGACCCAGACCGCGACGATGCCGGCTGCAAAGCGGGAATTCATAGGATGCAGCGAGATTAGACGCCGTGTGACTGCAGTCAAGGCAGGGCAATTTCCGTGAACCGGGAGTCGTCTGAACATTCAACAATGAACATTCAACGCTCAACATTCATTGGGAGTTCAGAGTTGAATGTTGAATGTTTCCGGCTCAGTCCCGCGACATCCCCTCGCCCGGAGACGGGCGCGCTCCGGTGCTTGTGCCGGAGCGCGAACTTCTGTTGAGAGAAAAACTCTCCCCTGCCCTACGCCTTCGCGATCAACTGGCGGAGAACGAACGGCAGAATGCCGCCGTGCTGGTAGTAATCGATTTCAATCGGCGTATCGATGCGGCACCGGACCGGCACGCAATCGATCTGGCCATTGGCGCGCTTGATTTGCAGCGTCAGATCCTGCTGCGGTTTCAGATCTGCACCCAAGCCGAGCAAGTCGAAAATCTCCGTTCCATCCAGTCCGAGCGTTTGCGCCGTGGTTCCTTCCTTGAACTGCAGCGGCAGCACGCCCATTCCCACCAGGTTTGAGCGATGAATGCGTTCGAAGCTTTGCGCCACCACCGCTTTCACGCCGAGCAACGCCGTGCCTTTGGCGGCCCAATCGCGGGAGCTGCCAGTGCCATATTCCTGGCCCGCAAGGATGATCAGCGGAGTCTTGTGCTCCGCGTATTTCATCGCCGCATCGTAAATGCTCACGACTTCGCCGGTGGGCTGATATTTCGTAACGCCGCCTTCGGTTCCGGGCGCCATCAGGTTCTTGATGCGCACATTGGCGAACGTGCCGCGCGTCATCACGCGATC
>CAMLLE010000216.1 GCA_946480555.1 uncultured Verrucomicrobia subdivision 3 bacterium | reverse complement strand
CTGGCCATAATGTCGAAGGTTACGCCCGCATCCGTGCCCAGCGCGAAAGTCGAGAACTCGGCGGTCGAGACAGCGAGGGTGTTCAGCGCAGGATTCACCGTGCCGGCGAGTTTCTGCCAGGTGCCGTTCACGAACTGGTAAATGCATAACGACTCCTCGCTGAAACCCGGCGGCAATTCCGTCGGATCGTAAGCGAAGTTCAAATTGATCAACCCGGAATACGTGCCGCTGAACTCCAGCTTCCACAGTTGAACCGGTCCCCCCGGAGTCAGGAACGTGAACGGTTCGAATTCCCCGGCGGCGATGTGGAGGTCGATTTCTGATTCGTCTGCCTTGGAGTATTCGGCGAAGCAGGAGCCTTCGCTGGAGACAGCTTCAAACTCGTAATCGAGCCCGCCGGGCACGCTGGAACCGCCATTGCAACTGCCGGAGCTGTTTCCGCCAGTGCTGACTTTCGTGCCGGTGAGCAAGGTCAGGAGCAGCTCATGGCTGACGGATTGGCCCGCGGCGAGATTTCCCAGCTCCCAGCGCTGAACGCCGCCGATCCAGCGATTGGGCGGGCTGAACTCATCGGTGCCCTGTCGAGCGGAAAACGGCGGGGTGAGCCAGTTCGCTTCCACAGACAGATGCACTCCGTCCGAAGGTTTGCCCATGGAATGGTCATCGACGCCGTTGCCTTCGATTCCATAGTGCCCAATCTCAAACGCGCTCGGCGCCACGCTCGAATGAAACGCAATCAAATCTTCCAGGCCGGTACTCGAACTGCCCGGGCCAACGGACCAGGGATCGACACCAGCCTGCACGACGTCGTATCGAAACTGGCTCAATTGACCGGGGTGGGCGCGATTGTCAAAGACGCCGCGTTGCGAATTGAGCCCGTGCAGAAACTGGAAGAGCTGCACGTTCGAGATGCTCGTGCCGGAAATATTCCGGATCGTGCAGGTCTGCTTCAGCACGTAGCGATCGCTCTGCATGAACTGGGCTGCATTCGTGGCAGATGCCGGCGTGAGCCCCATCGGCGTGCCGATCACGGTGTCGATCATCTCATGCCGAAGTGTGACTTCGATCGCAGTGTTGGCGACGACTGATTGGGCAATCGGCAGTCCATCGGCGTTCACGCCAGCCTGGGCGATCGGAGACACCGTTTGGAAAGTTGAGCCGCTGTTCCAGTTTGGGAAGATGAAGGCGGGTTCCAGCCACTGCGGAGCCGTAGCCGCGCTGCCGTTCACCTGGTAGGCAACGGCGGCCGCCCATTCGCCGGAGAGATACTCCCGACCTTCAAATCCGGGCGTGTTATCGAGCATGAAATCGGAATAACCAAAGTCGCTCAGCGTGATGTTCCAATGCGGATTGGCCAGCTGCAGTTGCGCCGGCGCGGCCTGCAGGACGAGTGCTGCGATGGCGGGAAATGTGAATCTGATTTTTGCAAAACGATGATTTTGAGGACGGAATTTTTCCACGGAGGTTTTCATGGATTTGATTGGGTTGAGAATGTTCAGGGACGAATCAGGCGGAAGAAGCAGTTTGAGTTGGAAGGTTTGATGATGGCCTGCTTATGGCCGTTGAAAGCGGAGACGGCATTTGTGGTGGCAAGCCAGTTCGTGCCGCAGCTGAAACTGTGCTGGAGCGCGAAACCGACCGCGTTCGCTGGCCAGGAAAGGACCACTGCGTTGCTGGTGGCGCCGGTGATGGACAGGTGCGGTGGCGTTTCATGAGTGTCATCCGCAATCACCAGCGCCCGGCCGTCGCCGAGCGATCGGAAATGATTCGCGTCTGCGCGGAGCCATTGATAAGTGCGGGTGCTGCCGCCCACGCCTTGGGACCAATTCCAGGTGACGAACGCCTGGTGCGTCAGTCCGATGATGCCCACGAACCAGCGGGGGTTCGCGCTGTTGGTGGCGGGCAGCGTGACGGGCGCAGGAAGTTCGAGCCGGTAACGAACGAGGTTCCCCGGCCCGCTCTCGGTGATGTAATCAGCCGGCGTTACGAGGAATCGCGCTTCAGGTGTCACCGGCGAAGGGCCAGGGCCGCGATCAAAAACGGCGAGCGGCTGATAAGCGATCGTGCCGGGGTCTTGTGGCCAGAATTCAATTTGGAAGCCGAGTTCACACGCGCCGGTGCCCCACCACTCAAGATGGGTGATTGTTGTTGTCGAACTCAGGCTGAAGTCCGTCCAGCAAACAGCGTCGCTATCCAGATCGTTCCCGCCTGGCCCCGGATCCTGCCAGAGCTGGGACCATCGGGACACGCCACCATTGGGCGACGGGGTTTGATAAACGAGCACCGCTCCCCAGGAGGAGCCGGCGAGCAAGATATTCAAGAAGGCTAAAGCGAAAGTGACTTTCTTCATATGGGCGCCAGAAATCCGGAATAGGAAACGAACAGGGCGAAGGAATCCGAACGAAAGCATCCGCCCGGCAGCGCCGAAGGTTCCGTTCCGATCAGAATTCGAACGGACGCTGCCTGAAGCAGCGGATCAAATGAGGAGAAGCGTGGTGCGCTGCGCGTGCAAGGGCGCTGAGGCCATTGCATAGGACCGGGTCACATTCACCAGTGCCAGCCGCGTGGGAATGGCTGAGGAAGGTTCGAAATACAGAACCAGGAGGGTGGCTGAATCTGCCAATGCCAGTGGCGCGACGCGGAAACATTCTTCGCACGGAAATGCCCCGGTGAAATCCGCGATGTGATCGGCTCGTGCCGCGGGAGCAGATCCGCCGAGCGAACAGACGATCCGGGAGGCAACAGCGTGCGAATGCGGTTCCGAGCCGGGTTGAGCGTGATGGTGCAGGACAACCGAGACTTTGTCGCGCTCCCACGTCATGCTGACTTCATGCAAACCCTCCAACGTGGCCGAGAATGCCAGCAGCGCCGGCATCAAGCCCGCCGCCTGCACCCAGGCAAACAGGCAAAGCGCAGCCGCCAAACGGCGCCAGCCGACGACAGCTCTGTGAGTGTTTCGCATGAGATGAAGACTGGCCTAACACCGCATGCTGATCCGGTCAACGGACATTGCTGACCAGCAATTGCCCGAGGGTGCGCCAAGTCTTGTGTCGCCCTGTACCCCATGGGGAACGACCGGTTATTTCCGCGGATATTTCTCATCGAACCGCTTCAACAGCTGCTCTGCTTGCTCGGGGTTCAGCATTCGCAGGATCGCGTCGATTTTCTCTTCCTTGCGATCTTCGCCTTCCTTGGATTGCGGTGAGCCGACGTGCCAGAGCATGGCCAGTCCGGCCACCTGCCACATGAGTTGGAGGAACTCCGACTGCCAGTTCTCCAACGTGCCGCGGGTCATCTCGAACGCGTAATCTTTGAACTCGATTGGGCCGCTGTGTTCCACCTGCTTCCCGCGGTATTCGAACCAGCCCGCGACCCATTGGCCGGCGAAGGAGATGAGGAAGAACACAAGTGTGACCCACAGAAAGCCGAAATGAGCCTTGTTTTTCATGCGTAAACGAAGTCCCTGTTCAAGCCACTGGCAAGTCGGGGAATGTCCTGGCCTGGTGCGGGGTTGATTTGGAGGACGACTGATGGAGGTTGCGCTTTCAAGCGGTTCAACAGAGCCGGCAACCATTGGACGTTCGTTAGTTGATGTTCGTTGCCGACTTGTCCCGCCGTCGATTGCATCCCCCGATTGAGGGGGCGCATTTGCCCCGCATTCCTGTAACGTATCCTCTGGTTGGCTGGTTGTTCCGCTGGTCGCCGGACATTTTGAAACATTCAACTTCCTTTTCATGGTTGGCAGCGCGCCGCGTAGTGGCTTCGCTTGGTTTTGCTGCCGCACTTTCCGCCTTCGCGCAACCGCCGCTTCCCTATCTGCCCGATGCCGCCACGCTTCACTTGTGGCATCTCAATGAGATCGACGCGCCGGTTTCCGATTTTGTTATCGAACCCCTTTCCTTGACGTCTCCTGCCAACGACGCCGTTCTCGGCCTCCAGTCATTTCCGCATTTCGGAACCGCCTTGAGCACTGCCGATGGCGGAACTGGCGGTGGAAACCAGAGCACCGCCATTGATGCTTATCTCGCGCCCGGTACGCTGGCGAATGGTTCTGGCGACAACGTCAACTGGAGCTTCGACGATCCGGTGACGGGGGCGTTTACGTTTGAGGCGCTGGTGCGAATTGACTTTGATCCCGCGGCCGATCTCGGCGCATCCGGCACCGGACGGAATCTTCCGATGCAGATTCTTTCCGGCGATCAGGAAGGTGCCAGCGGCGTTCGCTCCTTCCAATTCCGGCTCGATCCAACGGGCTTCAATCCCAATGCCGATGGCGTGGCCGCGCCACTGGCGAGTCCCGCGTTGGAGTTCATCAACATCAACGGCGGCGCGGGCGTGCAGAGCTTTGTCATTCCATTGCCGGGCTCCGGCGTGAATGCCATCGCTTCGAACCAGTGGTACCACGTGGCGGTGGCTTATTCGGGCGATGAAACCGCGGCGGACAACCTGAAGTTCTTTTGGACGTTGCTGGACACCAATCGGTCCGTGGCTTCACTGCTCAGCGCGCGCCAGATGACCTCCGATTTGAATGATTCCGGCGCGGTCGATCTTTGCATCGGAAACACCGGACGCAATCTGCCGAACAACAATTTCATTGGAATGATCGACGAGGTGCGACTCAGCGGCGTGGCGCGCGGCTCCAATGAATTTGTGTTTCGAAGCGCAGTCGTGCTGGAGGCCAGCGCTGTGCCGGAACCTCAGAATCCACCCGCCGCCGCGATGGATGGCGATCTCAACACGCGCTGGTCAGCCAATGGCGACGGGCAGTGGATTACATTCGATCTCGGGCGCGTCGAGCTCGTGGAGTCGATCGCGCTGGCGTTTTACCTCGGGAATGTTCGGACGACGACGTTTGATGTGCTGTTGTCCACGGACAATCTCCACTGGATCACGGCGCTCGCCAACGTGACGAGCAGCGGGACGAACGCGAACCTGGAAAGCTATGAACTGACCGAATACATCGCGCGCTTCGTCCGCGTGGTTGGCCACGGCAATTCCTCTGGGAACGGTTGGAACAGCATCACGGAAGTGAGCATCGCGCGCTCGCCGCTCGCAGACATCGATACGGATGGATTGCCCGACGTATGGGAAACGCGCTATTTCACGAACCTGACTCAAGTCGCCACCGGCGATCTGGACGCCGACACGCTTTCGAATCTTTATGAATACATTCACGGATTCGATCCCACCGTGGCGGAGAATACCGAAGATACGGACACGGACGGCCTGGCCGACGATTGGGAGCAACTTTGGTTCGGCAACTTGAACGAAACGGCCGAAGGCGATCCGGATCGCGATGGGTTGCCGAATCTGGATGAACTGGGCCACGGCGCCGATCCGACGAATCCCAACTCGGTCGCCGGTGACCTCGACGGCGACAACCTGCCGGATGCCTGGGAACTGGCAGCCGCCGGATCGCTCGGGCTTTGGGCTTACGACGATGCGGATGGCGATGGGCACAATCAATTGGCGGAGATGATCGCCGGAACTTCGCCGACGAATTCGCAATCCAAACCCAATTGGGTTTCGCCGCGTGTTGCGTTCCTGAGCGACTCCATCGTGGTGACGAATGCGTGCCTGATGCCGTTCAATGCCACTTACGGCCGCGCGATCAATGGCGTCGCTTACCAGAACCAACCGTTGCTTTTCAACGGCTACCAATACCTCGCGTGGTACGATACGCAGGGCACGATTCAGCGCGTGTGGCTTGGCCGGCGGGTTGTGAACGGTGTGAGCGTGGGAGATTGGGAGATATTCAACACCGGCTCGGAAAGAAGCTGGATCTTCGCTGTCAGGTACGGATCCTCCTGGACGAATTCGCTGATGCTGAAGCGATTCTTCCCCTGAATAATGATGGTCGTGTTACCGTCGGGAAGTACCAGCATTTTGATAATGCGGGCTACCGTCCCGGTGCGATACAGGTCATCCACGGCAGGTTCTTCAGCCTGTGAGTTCTTCTGGGCGACAACGCCAATGA
>CAMLLE010000215.1 GCA_946480555.1 uncultured Verrucomicrobia subdivision 3 bacterium | reverse complement strand
TGGAGCGGCAAGTATCTGGATGTCGCCGGAGCTTCGACGGCCAATGGTGCGAATATCCATCAATGGTCAGCCACCAGCGGCCTGAATCAGCAATGGCGTTTCATCCCGATCGGCGCTTCCCCAGGCGATGTGTCCGCGCCGCCGGTCGTGACCGGAATCAGCGCAACGGCGAATGCGCATTCCGTGCAGTTAAATTGGAACGCAAGCGTGGCCAGCGATCTCGCCGGTTACACCGTCTTGCGATCCACGAATGCCAGCGGTCCTTTTGATACCATCGCGCGCGGCCTGACCAACAACACCTACACTGACAAATCAGCCAATCTGCCGCGCACGTTCCATTACCGGGTCAAAGCTGTGGACAAATCCTGGAATGGTACGGCGAACTCGGCGACGGTCAGCGCCGCGCCAACGCTCGCGCCGTCCTTGATCGCACACTACTCCTTTGACGGGAATTTCAGCGACAGCTCGCTCAACGCCAATCATCCCATCCTTACGGATGGTTCGCCCACATTTGTATCCGGCCAGAATGGATCTGCTCTGAATCTGAACGGCCAGTACACGATGCTCCCGGCAAACTTGCTGGCGAGCGTCAGCAACTTCACGATCGCTGCCTGGGTTTATTGGAACGGCGGTGCGAGCTGGCAACGCATTTTCGATTTCGGCAATGGCACGACGGAGAACATGTTCCTCACGCCGAGTTCCGGCAATGGGACGTTGCGGTTCGCCATCACCTCCAACGGCGGCGGTGCGGAGCAGCAGCTCAATGCGCCCGCCTTGCCGGTTGGCCAATGGCGCCATGTGGCGATCACACGGGACGGCAACACGGCGCGGCTATATACCAATGGCGTGCTCGCCGCGACGGGCGTGACGACGCTGGCTCCGGCCAGTCTCAACCCGGTCCTGAACTACCTCGGCAAGAGCCAGTATGCCGACCCGCTGTTCAACGGGCGGTTGGACGATTTCCGCGTTTACAGTTACGCGCTCGCACCCGCGGAGGTGCAGGGCGTCGCATATCCGGTGACATCGGCTCCCACCAATCTTGCCGCGATGCCCGGAGCTAACCTGATCCATCTGAGTTGGGACGCGGCCTCCGGCGCCACGGGCTACAATGTGAAACGATCCACGATCGGCGGCGGACCTTACACCCTCATCGCCAGCCCGTCCGCCAGCGACTACGCCGATACAAACGTGGTCAACGGCACGACGTATTTTTATGTCGTTTCTGCGTTGCGCATTGGCGGTGAAGGTACGAACTCGGTTGAAGTGAGCGCTCGGCCGGTGTCGGTTTCGCCGGTGAATCTTTCAATGTCAATTGCCGGCGAAGGGCTGATCTTCATCTGGCCTTCCGATCACATTGGCTGGCGGCTGCAGGTGCAGACCAACAGCCTGGAGGCGGGGCTGGGGACCAACTGGTTTAACGTGGCGGAATCGGCGTCCACGAACTGGCTGCTGCTTCCATTCAGCAGCGATGCGCCCAGCGGAGTATTCTTTCGCCTGATTTATCCGTAGGCGCGCCAGGAGTCTTTTGACTTCCGAGAATCCACGCGAATCACTCCGCCGTCTTGACCCAGCAGCGCAGCACTTCCGCGACGCTCCAGGCCTGAGCGATGCAGCCGCGCGGCGTGAATGGCGCTTCGGCGTCGAAGATTTCATTGATCGATCCGACGCAGCCTTCGTTCAGATGCGCGGTGAAACCCTCCAGGTAACGGCGTGCGCCGGCCCTGTCTTCCGGATAAACCTTCAGCCAGGCGTCGGTGAACGGCCCGATCAGCCACGCCCAGACTGTCCCCTGATGATACGCCGCGTCGCGCGCTCGCAAGTCGCCGAAGTATTTCGCTTTGTAATCCGGATGATCCGCGCTGAGTGACCGCAAGCCCACCGGCGTCATCAATCGCTGCCGCACCGTTTCCAATACCGGTTCCCAGAGTTCCTGATTCAACACTGGATACTTCAGGCTGAAACTCATCAGCTGGTTTGGCCGGCAGGCATGATCATCGCCCTGTTCGCCATCGATCACGTCGTAAAGATGGTTTCCCGCCTTGTACCAGAAGCGTTCGTTGAAAGATTCACGCGCGCGTTTTGCGTGCTTCGCAAATTGCTCGGCGGCCGATTCCCGTTGCTCCGATTTCAGCCATTCCACGAGCAGGCAAAGTGCGTTGTACCAAAGTCCGTTGATCTCCACGGCCTTGCCGCGGCGCGGCGTCACGACCCAATCTTCCACCTTGGCGTCCATCCACGTGAGCTGATATCCCGGCGCGCCCTGCTTGAGCAAACCGTCGGCGGGATCAACGCCGATGCCGAATCGTGTGCCGCGCAAATGATGCTCTGCCACATCCATCAATCGCGGCAGAATGTGACGCAGCGTGTCGCGATCGTTGGTGAACTCCAGGTAACGGTCGAGCGCGTGAAAGAACCAAAGCGTCGCGTCCGCGGTGTGATAAAGACCTTCGTTGGCGCCTTCGGGAAATAGATTTGGAATCAGGCCGTCGCGGATGTAATGGGCGAACGTCCGGAGAATCCAACCCGCTTCCACCAGGCGGCCGGTCGTCAGCGTGAGGCCTTCAAAACTGATCATCGTGTCGCGGCCCCAATCGGTGAACCAATGATATCCGGCAATGACAGTGCGGATGTCGTCGCCGGCTGCGTGTGCGCGGGCGGAATCCTGCAAACGGCCGACGGGATCGATGATGAATTGATCCGCCGCCAGAACGAGGTCGGCCGCGGGCGATTGGTTCGCCCGGGGATCAGCGCTGCGGACCAGGCGGGCGCGGCGCTGTTGATAAAAATCGACGGCTTCCTCAGGGCTCAACGCCAGTGCGGCGTGCCAGGAATCGGTGGAGGCAATCAATGTGAGCGGCACTTGCGGCTGCAGTTCCGCATGGAAGAATCCCGGGCTCCACAGTTTGCCTTTTGCTTCATAACCCCGATCGGCGTCGCGTTGATAAAAAATCTCACGTTTGCTGCCACCGTCATAAATGAACTTCGCAATTTCCCCGCCGTGCAGCAGGAAGCGCAAACGCGGAAACGGTTCGCCGCCGTCCACTTCGTAGCGCCCGTTGTTCAAGTGCAGCACGTAATCTCGTGCGAAGGCGTCGTTGACGGAATGTTCGTGCCCGCGGAAGTGCATGGCCGGACGCAGTTCCAGGCGGAGGCCCGGTTGATCTGACAGGAGGCGGAAACCGATGTGAACGGTGTTCTGGCCCTGGAGCAAAACGAGATGCTTTTCGATGACCACCGAACCGGCTTCGTATCGCCAGATCGGCATCTGGTTTTCGAGCCGGAATTCGCTCAGGTGCAACTCTGCCGGCTCAGCCGCGTCGGTGATGGGATCAGAGCCGCCCAGCGGAATCCGTCTGCCGTCCGGCAGCACGAGCGTTTCGGTCAGGTGATTCAACATCACAATGCGTCCCAGCGGAGCGGGCAGGGCGGCGATGAGCAGGCCATGATAACGCCAGGAAACCGCGCCGGAGATGGGACCGGACGCGTAGCCGCCCAGGCCATTGGTGACGAGCCATTCGCGATTGAGCCCGCGCCGCGCGGATTCGCCGGTCAATCCTTTCAATTCAATTCTTCGAATCAGCTTTTCCATGTTGCCCCAAAATCTCCGCGACGATGGCGTGGCAGTTCAGCTCCGCGCGCGGCCGTTGCGAACGTCACTGGCACACGACCGGTTCCAGCAGCACCGCTGCGTGTCCGGGAATACGAAACCGTCCTTCGTCTTCCAGGCACGGCGTTCCTTTGCCACCGTATTTCGGATCTTCGCTCGACCACGCCAGCGTCCATATCCGGCCCTTCGGCGGCGCGATGAGCGGATTAGGAATGGACGGCAGGCAAAGGTCCGTTCCGAGATTCACGATCAGCACGCGGTCGTCATTTTGCCCGCCGAAGAAGCGCAACAGAAATGCTTCGGGCCCGATCACCGCCCCGTCCAAGGCCCCGCGCCGGGCGTGGCTGAACAGAGAGTTGTCCTTTCGCAAGCGCAGCAGGTCGCGATGCATCGCAAGCACTGGCCCGTTGGTTTCGCGCTCGCCAAAGTTCAATTTGCAGAGCTGGAACGTGGATTCCGAGTCAGGTGCATTCAGGCATTCCCTGGATTCCGCGCAGGCCACGCTGGGGAACTGTTCGAGGAACTCGCGTCGGCCGGAAGCGACCAGCTTCGCCAGCTCCGGGTTATGGTCGGCAAAGTAAAGGAACGGGGCGGACGCTGCGAATTCCTGGCCTTGAAACAACATCGGCGTGCCGGGTCCGAGCAACAGAAATGCGGTCAGCGCGCGATAACGTCCGGGGCTGGTAAGCTGATGCAGACGGAGGCCGCGCAGGGAATTGGAGATTTGATCGTGGTTTTGAATGAATGTGACGAACTGATGGGGCTCCAGATCGAGGCTCGGTTCGCCGCGGCTTTTCTCCTGCCACGAATACCATTGGCCCTGGAACAGGTATCCATGCTTTGCGGCCGAAATGAACTCCTGCGGCGTTCCACGGTAGTCGGCATAATAGGCTTCGGTGTGTCCGGTCGCAGCCACGTGGATGACGTGGTGCAAGTCATCGTTCCAGAGCGCGTCGAGGCCGTAGCCGGATTGCTCCGGCCGTCGCATCAGGCGCGATTGCTGCGATTCGTTTTCGCCCACGACGAAGGTTGCCCGGCCGCGCGCCGCTTCGCGGACTTTTCGCGTGATCGCCGCAAGGATGTGTTCGCGCGAGCTGTCGAACATCTGTTGCGTCGCATCGAGGCGCAGGCCGTCGAGGTGGAATTCATCGATCCAGTAACCGGCGTTGGCCGTGAAGAATTCGCGCACCGGCCCGCTGTTCGCATCATCGAAGTTCAACGCTTCGCCCCATTCATTGGCGTAGCGGTCGGTGAAATAGTCGGGCGAAAACTGCTTCAAGAAATTCGCATCGGGGCCAATGTGATTGTAAACGACATCGAGTATAACGCCCAGGCCGAGCGCGTGGGCGCGATCCACAAACGCGCGGAAATCATCCGGGTCGCCATAGAGCCGCGTTGGCGCGAACAGATCAACGCCATCGTAACCCCAGCCGAAGCGCCCGGGAAAATCCGCCACCGGCATTACTTCCACCACTGTGATGCCAAGCCGCGCGAGTTGGGGCAGCTCCGCCATCGCGGCTTCCCAGGTGCCTTCGCGCGTGAAGGTGCCGATGTGCATTTCGTAAATCACCTGGCCTTCACGCGGCACGCCGTTCCATTCCGCATCGGTCCAGCGAAACGCAGCGGGATCGACGATTTGCGATGGGCCGTGCGGGCCTTCGGGCTGAAAACGCGAGGCGGGATCGGGAAACGCGCCGGAGTCGAGCTGGATCTTGTAGAGCATCCCGGTCTCGGCTTCGGGTATCAGGCCGGAGAAATAGCCGTCGGCTTCCGCTTCAAGTTCGATGGATGTTGCTTCGAGCTCTGCCAGGTCTTTTCCCAGGCGGACGGCGACAAACTTCGAACTCGGCGCCCAAACGCGGAAATGCACGCCACCCGCCGGTTGCACCTCCGCGCCGACCGGCAGCTTGCGGAAAATGGATTCACGTGACGCATCCTGCGCGTTCGCGGTCGAACGCGCGGAAGTTTCGGAAGCGAGATTGATGTGCCGAGATTTCACTTGTGTAACGGAGTCTAGAATCGCGGGTCGAAATCGATGAACGGGGAGTGTCCCCCAGAACGCGTTCTTCCGAAACCGAAAGATTGACACCCCTGCCGCACCTTTCTAGTGTTTGCCCGCAAAGACAAAACGCTTTGCCCCGAATGCAAATTCGGGGATTTTTATTGCCGCCCTTCAGCGGCGCTGGCGGCTCCCGCAGTCTTCACGATCGCGTGTTCCGTACAGCAGAATGAAACGAACATGGCCAATACAATCTTAGTCGGCGCCCAGTGGGGCGATGAAGGCAAAGGCAAAATCATCGACGTGCTCACCGAGCAGGCGGACATCGTTGTTCGCACCCAGGGCGGCAACAATGCCGGGCACACGGTCTTCG
>CAMLLE010000214.1 GCA_946480555.1 uncultured Verrucomicrobia subdivision 3 bacterium | reverse complement strand
CATCGCCATCGGCATGGAGATGCTCGGCGCGGACGCAACGAAACGGAAGGAGATGGCGGCCGAAATCAAAAAACAGACTGAGGCCGCAGACCAGGCCATCAAGGACTTTCTGGGAGACGCAAACTACGACACGTTCAAGAAATACGAATCGACCGTGTCGGACCGAATGAACGTGGCGCAGTTCAAGGAGCAGTATTCCGGCGCGGAAACGGCGTTGAACGCAACTCAGGAGCAGCAGTTGATCGATCTCCTGAACACCAGCCGCAAGGATTTCAAATGGACGACCGATTACAACGACCAGTCCGGGGCGGAGGATTTTTCAGTGATCTTCAGCGAAGACCGGCTGCAGCGTCATGCGGAGGAACAGTCGGAATACAACCGGCAGGTGGTCGAACGCGCCCGGCAGTTTTTGACGGCGGATCAGATCGGCGCGTTTGAAAAATTCCTGGAGAACCAGCGCAAGATGCAGGAAGCCGCGATGAAAATGGCGGGCCGCATGTTCCAGCAGAAGTGAAAGCCCTGGAAACACACCTGTGCGCAAGACGGCGGTTCGCCTGACATCGGGCCATTCCCCGCTGGAAAGTCCCGGTTCGATATGGCATCGTCTCACGACCATGGCTGGCTGTAGCAAGCGTAGTTCTACGCGGGGGTTTCTGTCCTTCCGCATTGATTCCGGCTTGCTCCTGTTCATGGCCATCCTGCTGGGATTTGCGTCTTCTCTTGCTGCGTGCGCCGCTTCCACGGACTTCGTGGCGGGACGCATCCTCGTTCAGCCGCGTCCGGACGTGACTGCGGAGTCGTGGGAGCGCCTGCATCGGCACCTTGGCGCTTCAATCATCAAGAACTTCAACTTTGGCGGGCTCCAGCTTGTCAGTGTTCCTGAAGGCTCCAGCGAACACGAGCTGTTGAATCGCTATTGGCGAAGCGGTCTCGCGGAGTTTGCCGTTCTCGATTCCAAAGTGAAAGGCGCCTCCGTGTTTCCCAACGACCCACGCTTTCTCGACGGCACGCTTTGGGCGCTGCGCAACGACGGCCAGCACGAGAGCGTTGAAGGCGCCGATATCGACGCGCCGCAGGGGTGGGCCATCCGCAATACCGCGAGCAACGTCATTGTCGCCGTCCTCGACACTGGCATCCGCTACACGCACGAGGATCTCGCCGCCAACATTTGGACGGATACCAACACGTTTGCGCACGGCATCGATGCCATTCACGGAACGCTGACTCCATGGGACGATGAAGGCCACGGCACAATGGTCGCCGGAATTATTGGCGCGGCGGGAAACAACGGAATTGGAATCGCGGGCGTCGCATGGCGCGTCCAGTTGATGGCAGGAAAATGTTTGAACCAGGATAACGAAGGATCGGACGCTGCCGTGGTGGAATGCCTGGAATACGCGCTGACCAACGGTGCGCGCATCGTGAACGCCAGCCTGACAAGCACCACTGCCTCCGAAGCCGTTTCCAATGCCATCGTGAACTTGCGCGATGCCGGTGTCATCCTGGTTGTGCCCAGCGGCAATGGTATGTTCGACATCGATTTGGAACCGGTTTTTCCCGCGTGCTACGACCTCGACAATATTGTCACCGTGATGTCCACCGGCCCGGACGACTGCATCGGGTTTCTTTCCAACCACGGCGTCACGAACGTTGATCTTGGCGCGCCCGGCGATCGGATCTTTTCCACTTCATTTGCGGCTGATGATGCTTATTTCCCGCCGAACTATCCGGTGGGAGCGGGTTACGGGAGTTCATTCGCCGCCGGTTACGTTTCCGGTGCGCTGGCACTCATGCTGGAGCAGTTTCCAGGCGAAGATTACCGGCAGATCATCGCTCGACTGATGCGCGCCACCGATCCGCTGCCGGACTTGGAAGGTAAATGCGTCACGGGCGGGCGGTTGAATTTGCTTAAAGCGTTGAGTCCGCCAATTGAACTGCAGGCGGCGACGAACAGTCTTTCGCCGTTCCAATTCAATGTGTCGGCCGGATTCAACCGCACGGTGGTTTTGGAGACATCCACGAACCTGGTGGACTGGGTTTCGTTCGCCACCAACTCAACCACGACGAACTGGAGCTTCGAAATCACGGACCTGCCGCCTGCAGGGGAATCGCAGCGGTTTTATCGCGGCGTGAGCGTTCCCTGAGCGGAGCGATTCAGCCTGGAATCCGCAGTCGTGAATCGCGAGTCACGCTCAAAAAAATGCCGAACCGTTTTCGCGGTTCGGCACGAGATTGCCGACAGCTGCTTACTTCGACTTGGTCAGCTGGAATGGAATTTCCACGAAGCCGCCGAGCCAGAACTTCTTGTCGGTGTTTGCGCCATCGAAAACGGTGCGCGTGTAGAAGCCGACTTTCGCATCCCAGCGTTTCGCGCGGTAGCTGAAGCCGGCTTCGAATGAATCCTGGTTCTCACGCGGAGCGCGCGGGTAATCGATGGTCCAGGGATTTTCGGCGGTGGGCGCGACGGGATAACGGATGTTCTCACCGTTGACGCTGCCGAGGCGGCGATAACCGGCGTTCAATTCCCAACGTTGAATCTGTTGGAAGAAGCCGATCGAGAAAATGTACTGGTCGTTCGCAGATGTGTGATTCCAGCGGAACAGGCCGTCGGCGTAGGCGCCGAATCCTTCCCAGCCGAAGTGCTTTCGCGCGATCAGCTCCGGCTCGATCGCCGTTGAGCTGGTGCCTGGAGCAAAGGGGAATTCTTCATCGAAACTTCCAGGCAACACGGCGCCGGCACGGAAGCTCAGCGTCGGCAGCCACGGGCGGTTCTCATCCTGGCCCTCCTTGAAGATTTGGTAACGGACGCCGAACGAAATATCCATCAGGCCCGAAACGGATTCAGCCGATTCGCTCGGGGAAAAATGGCGCCATCCCGCCGAGGTGTAACCGACGCTCAAGTCGGCCGCCCAGCGTTCGTTCAAGCCGTATTGGAAGGTCAGATAGCCTTGGTTGATGTCGATGCCGTAATGCTCACCGCGGACGCGCGTGTCGGTCTTGAAGCGCCGGCTTCCGGCCCAGATGTAATACGACTCGGATTCCTGATATGTCAGGCGCGTCACGAGCTGGCCGGCGTCTGGCACTTCCGCCCATTCAGCGAAGGGCGCATGAGGAACGTTTTCACTGCCGCAGGCAGTCTGGACAGCGGCCGCGACGAGTGCGGCTGTGGCACTTTGAACGGATTTGGTTGTGAGGGTCATGGTAGGAGAACGGAACAAAACGGGGATGCGCGGTGTGTTGAGAGACCGCGTCCGCGGGTTGTTCCGAAGGTTGTCATTTGAGCGCGCATCCTAAGAAGCAGCCGCATCTTGTCCAACTGAAAGTTGGGAAGGCTGGGCCTGCGGTGAATTTCCGGCTCGGAATCTTTTCCTGAACCAGATCGCGGTATCACTCCAGCGAGCTGTTTCCCGCGCCAAAGATGACCGGCGCGACCGTGGCAGTGATGACAGAATTCCCTCGATGCGACTACCCGCAGGAGGGCTTCTGTTGTTGTTTCCGTTTCCAACGCACATAGCCGTGGCAGTTCACAACAATGAAGCAGATGTTCGCCAGGACGCCTGCCACGCTGCCGGTCAGAATCCCGAATGTCACCCAACCGAGCCCGCCGACGACGCCGAAGATGAATCCAAGACGTTTCCCTTTCGCGAGGTAGTAGGTGGAGATCAGCCCGAAGATCATCCCGACCCAATCCGCGCCTTTGAATTTGATGAGCTGTTCGACCACGGCTCAACCTACGTGCATCGTTTTCGAATTACGGCTGGGTGTTTTGCCCGGTTGTGGGAGTTTCGGGCTTTCGCACTATTCAACCACGCACCGCTCCGGGCGAGTAATCACCCCGTTGCTGCGATCGCACCCGCACGTAAGTTCCTTCGGCTATGAAGACCGAATCTTACTGGCAAAGCTCGGCTCAGTTACCTGAATTCCCCGCACTGGCGAACGATCTTCAGGTGGACGTCGTCATCGTGGGAGCTGGGCTCACGGGCATTACCGCGGCGCACTTGCTCAAGCGCGAAGGAGTGAAGGTGGCGCTGATCGATCGCCAGCGTTGCGCGCAGGCGGACACCGGCCACACAACAGCGCATCTCACGTACGTGACGGACGAGCGGCTGCGCGATCTGGTGAAATCGTTTGGACGCGATGCGGCCAGGTCGTTTTGGGAAGCCGGCGCGGCGGCGATTGACCATATCTATGGAAACATCCAGGAGGGAGGAATCGACGCTGAATTCCGATGGGTGGACGGGTTCCTGCACGAACGGTTGATTGGGAGCGACGCGAAGGATCGTGAATCGCTCGAGGAGGACGCGGAACTGGCGCGCGAGCTGGGCTTCGATGCGGAGTTCGTTCGGGCGATTCCTGCGTTCGGCCGGGCCGGGGTTCGTTTTGCGAATCAGGCGAAATTTCATCCGTTCAAATATCTCAGTGCCTTGCTGGGGAAGATTCCGGGTGACGGCAGTTACGTCTTCGAAAACACCGAGTTTTCGGAAGTGGAATCCGATCCGCTCGTGGTTTACGCCGGCCGCTTCAAGATTCGATGCGAATACCTGATCATCGCCACTCACACCCCGTTGCTCGGGAAGACCGGCGCACTCAAGGGCACGCTGTTCCAAAGCAAGCTTGCGCTCTACACCAGTTACGTCATCGGTGCGAAGCTGCCGCGCGGCGCGGTGCCGGAAGCGCTCTTCTGGGATACCGCCGATCCCTATTATTATCTGCGCATCGATCGCCGTGAGGATCATGATGTTGCCATCTTCGGCGGCGAAGATTGCAAAACGGGCCAGGAGGAGAATCCCGAAGAAGTTTTTGGGCGCCTGCTGCGCAAGTTGAAGGAAACATTGCCTGCCGCTGAGCCGCAGCAACGGTGGCTCGGGCAGGTGGTCGAGACGGACGACGGTCTGCCGTTCGTCGGTGAAAATGAGAAACAGCAGTTCATTGCGACCGGCTTCTGCGGAAATGGATTCACGCTCGGAACGCTGGCCGCCGCAATGGCGCGGGATCGTTACCTGCAACGACAGAATCCGTGGTTCGATCTCTTCCGCGTGGATCGCAAGCAATACCACGGCGGCACCTGGCGCTACATCGCGGAAAATCTCGATTACCCCTATTACATGCTTCGCGACCGGCTGGCGAAGGCGGAGGGCGATTCGCTGGATGAACTCAAGCTGGGCGAAGGAAAAATCCTTCGCTTGAAAGGACGCAAGGTTGCCGCCTATCGCGGGACGGACGGAAAGGTCACGCTGCTTTCACCTGTCTGCACGCACTTGAAGTGCATCGTGCGCTGGAATCCAGCGGATCAAACGTGGGACTGTCCCTGTCACGGCTCGCGCTTCAAACCAACGGGCGACGTCTTCTCCGGCCCCGCTGAATCGCCGCTGGAACCGGCGTCGCTGGATACGTAGAAGTCCTGCGCGCTGCGATACAACGCGTATCGTTTGTTCCCCGCAGTCGCCCTTGCAGACCAGCCAGTCTGTCCCCAGCACTGGGGACATGCAGCGTCCCCTGCTTCTGTTAACGTATCGGCGTCGGCGTTAAGTTCTCATTTGCGCCGTGTGTGAAAGCCGGACCTGTTGTCCGGCTTTTTGTTTGTACCGATCCGGTCGGCGCCGAGGTTCCAAATCCTGGATATCGTTATAAAAGATTTCCTGCCGCGATTGAATAATCATCCCTCGCAATGGTCCAAACCCAAGCGAAAGGCGGCACATGAAATCGATTGTGACGACGTACCCGTATTTCCAGTCCCTGCCGAAAGGGATCAAGATGATGCTTGTGGCATCGGAGGAGTTTTTCTTCCAAGAGTCTTTCCACGCTCATGCGACGCCCGCACCGAGAACTGCCAGCCTGATTGGCAGCGCCGGGCACAGCACGGAGCCGCTGGTAAGCTTCGGTGCCGGCGTGCCGGGCAGTTTGCCCAGGCTGACTGCCACGAGCCGGGCAGGGCATGCACGCGCCGTCGAAATGCCGGCGGCCGTGAATGATTTTGAGGA
>CAMLLE010000213.1 GCA_946480555.1 uncultured Verrucomicrobia subdivision 3 bacterium | reverse complement strand
ATCCAAAGCGCTGCGGCTGGTCGAGGACGACACAGCCGCGCTCCGGTATTTTTCAAACAGGCTCTCAGATTTCGCGTTAACCGGTTCGAGCCTGCGTTGGAATTGTGAGCAGGGCGTGTGTTCCAGCTCACTCCGGGGCGTTGGTGTTCATCTTGTAAGCCAGGCCGGCTCCACCAGCGAGCGAAAGCAGGTTCACTTTGTTGAGCAGAATCAGCATGAAATACCATTTGAAATTTCGATCTTCCTCGTCCTTCTCTTCTTCGGTTTCGGCTGCTTCGGCCCGAGCACTTTCGCCTTCAATGTGCTTTTTCCAGCCTTCATAGGTCATCTTGCCGCTGGCGAGATCCTTCATCATGGGCAGCGACTCTTCACGGAACAACTTGATCTCCTCCGGGGTGATCTGACCGGGCTCAGGGCGATCACCTGGATCTTCCAAATCTTGTTTCGCCAGGTAGGCGCGGATTTCCTGATCTGACCCGGTGGGAACCGACTTCAAAACTTCCGCCGCATCCTTGCGCATCGATTCGAAAAGTTCGGCGAAAACAGCTTCTTCTTCCACCGTGTATTCATGCCACCAACGCCATGCGACGCCGTATTGAGCACCCAGAACAGCGACGACGGTTAAGGTCGCCGCGATCACACCGAGTTCATTGCTGCCTTCCTTGCCGATGAAACGCCCGCCCAAGCCAGCAAGAAAACCAGCCGCAATTGCCATCAGTCCGATCCGAAATCCAGTGTAGCCCATGATCCCATAATATATGGCGCCACCAATGAGGGCTCCAACCAGCGCGCCCATGACGCCACGAGCAAATCCACGCGTGAATCCGGTATTTGCCTTCAATGGTCCGGACGGAGCACGGACAATGGGCGTGGGCCGTCCCGCCGGGCGCGGGGCGCCTGCAACCGGCGTTTCCGCTGGTGAAGGGGGTGCATCTGCAGCCGGAGCGGATGAACTCAGTCGAAGCTTTGGCGCAGAAGCGGGAACCGCCGCAATCGGCGCCGGTGCAGATACGGAAACTGGCGGCGGCGGAACGCTGGCCGGAGTGATTCCAGCGTGAACAGAACTGGAGACGTGGGGGCTGGGAGGCATCGCTTCGGAGGCCAGGACCGCATTGGCCTTGGCCGTGCCGTCTGCGCCGCAAACCGGGCACGCCACTGCGTAAGGCATTTTCCCATTCACCGGCTCGACATCGAATTTGAATTTTTGTCCGCAGTCGCACAGGACTTTCAGTTCTCTCATGGCTATTGGGGTTGGTGTCTTTCCGGCACGAAGTCAGACGGGCGGGCGCAAATCTTCCACGGTCGCCCACGATTCCATGCCTTCCTGCCAGTAAACGGCATGGGTCGGAACTTCACCGTTTTGAAGCATCCGCTGCAATTGCGCGTGGGTGAATGGGCCCGATTGAACTCCATCGACGTGCAGGAGAATGGTCGGTTTCTCGATCCGGATTGGTTGCGCGTGAGCCCTGACCCGCACGGTCCGAGCAGGGAAAGCTGGCAAAACTTGCGGCGTTGAGGGTGCCTCCGGTTCTTCGTCCTCCTCCTCGGGAAATTGTGTGGGAAACTTCCGTTGAATCAGCATCAGCCCCAGACCGGCGAGCGTCCCGCCGACGTGCGCGCCAAACGCGACGCCTGCGTTGGCATCGGCCAGAAACATTTCCAGCAGGTCGGACAGGAACCAGAAGGAGATGACAAGCCACGCCGGGAGAAAGAACTCGCCGTTGAAGAACCGCAGGAAAAAGATAAACACCCATTTGAATTCGATCTTCGTCTTCGCCATCAAGACCAGAAATGCCCCAATGCATCCCGACACAGCGCCTGACGCGCCGCCCAGCGGAATGGGAGATGCAAAGTGATCAGACATGCTCGCCACATGCGCGAGTTCTGAGATGAACCCCGTCAGAAGATAGACCGCAACGAACCGGGGCCGGCCGATCAGGTCCTCCACGCAAGCGCCAAACAGAAACAGATAAATCATGTTCCCCAGCAGATGGAAAAAGCCCTCGTGAACGAACATCCACGTGATATGCGTCCACCACAAACACTCAGCCGGAGTGAACCACAGATTGTCCAGAACCCACATGGTGACTTCCGGTCCAATGGCGATGCGGCAAATCAGCTGGATCAAATAGGCGAGGGTGCAGATTCCTATGATCGTGAACGTCACGACCGGATAACGCCGGGTCTGATAATCGACTCCAATGGGCAGAATGAAAAACATGCCGTCCTGATGCGCAGGCTAAGTTCCGCTCTGGGCACGGTCAAATCGATTCACGAATCGATTCGCGACTGTCTTGCTGGGGCTGATATAGGCACCAGCTTCTAATCGTCCTCGACATTCTCCTCGATTATTTGGGGTTTCGAGGCTCGACGACAAGGACGAGAAGGAGGACGATTCACCCGCTTTGTAACCACGCCCTTGATTGCCCCCGGTGAATCCCTTGGGCTGCGTTCCGGTTTGCGCCCCAATGGCGCCCGACGTCACGATCTGTAATTCTGTGGACGTTCAGCACGGAAACAACGGAATACCATGAAACGAATCGCAACGCTCTGGAACTTCTGCGCACTCGCTCTGCTCACCTCAACGCTCACCTCCGCGGCGGCAAATCGTGTAATCGCGTGGGGCGACATTGATTTCAACGGCAAGATTCCCGGCTCCCCTTATCCCGGGGTGCGCGGCATCGCTTCTGGCGCTTTTCACAATGCGGTTATCCGCAGCGATCGCCGGCTGCTTGTCTGGGGCGACAACCGCTTCGGCCAGACGAACGTTCCCGCGAAATTGAAACGCACGCCGGTGCTGGACGTCGCAGCTGGAAATGTTCACACCGTCGCGCTGCTTTGGAACGGCACGGTCGCCGCCTGGGGACCGACCAATGGGCAGTTCGGTGATTTCGGCCAAACGTCCGTTCCGGCCGGACTGAAGAACGTCGCGTGCGTTTCCGCCGGTGCACTGCACAGCCTGGCGTTGAAATGGAACGGAACAGTCGCTGCATGGGGCGCAAACTTCGCCGGACAATGTGAAGTTCCCGATGATTTGAACAAGGTGGTCGCCATCGCCGGCGGCGCCTCGCACAGCCTCGCGTTGCGCAAGGACGGAACTGTCGTCGCCTGGGGCAACAACGCTCAAGGCCAATGCGATGTTCCGGCTGATTTGGAAGACGTGGTCTCAATCGCGGCAGCAGGAAATCACAGCGTCGCCCTGAAGGCCGATGGCACGGTGGCGACTTGGGGCACTTTCGGTCTGGCGCAATTCGAAGTGCCGGAAGACTTGAGCGATGTGGTTGCCGTTGCCACGGGCGATTACCACGTTCTCGCGTTGAAACGGGATGGTTCGCTGGTGGCGTGGGGATTCAACGAAGCCGGTCAATGCGATATTCCGGAGTTCAAAGGCCGGGTCGTGGGCATTGCCGCCAGCGGGAAACACAATCTGATCCTGGTGGACGATTCTCCGAAAGCGCGCGTCAGCAAGGCGCGGGTGTCCATTTCACTTCGCTAAGTTCAAAAAGCCGGTGGCGCTGGTCTGGCCGCGGCCAGCGAAAGGACTGGCGCGGGACTTGTGAACGCCGGAGTGTCGAACAACTTCTGAGCTCCGAGCCGAGCCCAATTAGAGACTCCTCACGTCGTCTCCTACGTGGTGGTTAAGCCCTGTTTTCGAATCGCTTCACCATACCGTCGAGCACGTTGATCCAGAGGGGATGTTCGTTCAGGCAGGGGATCTGGCAGAACTCTTTGCCGCCGGCTTGAAGGAAGGATTCTTTTCCACGCATGCCGATTTCTTCGATCGTCTCGAGGCAGTCGGAAACAAATGCCGGGCAGATCACGAGCAGGCGCTTCACGCCGCGTTTGCCGAGATTTTCCAACTCTTTGTCGGTGTACGGCGTCAGCCACGGATCTTTGCCGAGGCGCGATTGAAAGGACACGGACCACTTCCGCGCCGGCACGCCAGCCAGTTTGCAGAACTCCTCCGCCGTGCGGAAACACTGATGCCGATAACAGAACTTGTGCGCCTCGCTCGGAACCTTGCAGCAGTCTTTCACCTGCAAACAATGGCAGCCGGTCGGGTCGGACTTCTTGATCTGCCGTTCCGGCACGCCGTGGAAACTGAACAGTAGATAATCGAAATCCTTTTGCAGGAATGCTTCGGCGCTTCCCACCAGCGCTTGGATGTAATCCGGCGCCTCGCCATACGGGCCTTGAACCGTCACCCGCATTTGCGGCGCGATTTTTCGGGCGACTTCCTGCACGCGCACGACGGCGGTTTCGTAGCTGGACATGGCGTAGTGCGGGAAGAGCGGAACCAACAACACATCCGTAATCCCCTGCCCTGCCATTTTGCGAATCACATCGGGAATGCTCGGGTTCTGATAACGCATCGCCAGTTCCACCGGAAGCTTCGTGCGTTGCTGAACCAGCTTCTGCACATTGCGGCTGGTGGTGATCAGCGGCGAACCCTCCGGCGTCCAGATCGTGGAATAGGCGTGAGCCGATTCTTTGGGACGATTGATCAGAATCATCCCAACGACGAAGCGGCGCACCGGCCAGGAGACGTCGATGACGCGCTCGTCCATCAGAAACTCGTTCAGATAGCGGCGCACATCGGGCACCGACGGCGAGTCGGGCGAACCCAGGTTGACCAGCAGGACTGCTTTGCTCATTTCTCAAAAACGTTGAACCGCGAAATCGTGGAATCGTTACATTGCGACGTTGTCAAAAGCCATGCGGAAGTTCACAAAGACGTTTCGCTTCAACGACTGAGTGCGTTCCCGATCCGCTCCGCCACGTTGCATCCGGAAACAATCGAATCGCTCAGCGAAACGCCGTCGCGATAATGCCCGGCCAGGAACAAACCGGGCGCCTTCTTCTCCGCTTCGTTCATCAGGTCGCGATAGACGCCGTAACCGACGTTGTACTGCGGAATGGCGCGCGGATAGAAGGCAACGTTCTTGAAAACCGGTTCGCCCCGCACGCCGAGCAACACGCGCAGATCGGCGAGCGTGAGTCGATACAACTCCTCAGCCGGAAGTTTCGCCAGTTCCGGATAACGCTCGCCACCGATGTAACTCGTCAGCGTCAAATGACCTGCCGGCGCGCGATTTGGAAACAACGCAGAGGAAAAAATGGTCCCCAGGATTTTGAAGCCCGCGATTTTGGGGATCAACATTCCAAAGCCGCACGCTGGATGCGCCACGTCTTCGCGCCGAAACCCAAGCACGACGCTGGCAACGGGCGGATAACGAACCTCACCGAGCTTCGGCAGGTTCAACGGCGGCACGCCATCAACCGGGAGATTCGCCAGCTGAAACGCCGTTCCGCAATACAGGACCGCGCTGTGCTCCCCTCGGAGGGACGAGTTGCACGAGTCCCCAATCTCCGTTTTTAGTTCAGGGACTCGCGGAGCTCGTCCCTCCGAACAGGTCACCTGCCAGTCGGCGCCGGTCTTGGCCAGCTTCGTCACGGTGCAATTCAGTCGGATGGCGTCGCCCAATTGCGCGGCCAGCCTGTCCGGCAATACCTGCAATCCTTCGTCGAAGGAGAACTTCGGCGCGCGATCTTTCGCCACTTCGCCGCGTTTCTGGCGTTCGCGCGCACCGAAAATCTGGCCTTTGATCATCGAACCGTAGTTGTCCTCCAGCGCCTTCAACTTCGGGAAGGCATGCGTCACCGAAAGCTTGTAAGGATCGCCTGCGTAAATGCCCGCGACGAGCGCATCAATCGCATGATCCAGAAACTCCTGGTTAAACCGGCGCTGAACAAATTGTGCGATGCTTTCCTCCGCACCATCGCGGCGCCGTGGAATGAATGGTTCGCGCAACACGGCCAGCTTGGCTTTCCAGGAGAAAAATTCCGTGGCAAGAAATCCGGGCGGCGAACTCGGCATCTCCACCGGCCGCCGAAACCGAACCACGTAACGTGCTTCCGCCTTGGGATCGGGATCCAATCGTCGCGATTGCAGTCCCGCATCGATCACCAACTGCCGGACCTTGGGCGACGTTTCGAGAATCGT
>CAMLLE010000212.1 GCA_946480555.1 uncultured Verrucomicrobia subdivision 3 bacterium | reverse complement strand
GTGGAAACAACGCCGAACAGAAGAAGTGCGAACAGGATGACTCGTGCGTAAGGCTTCATCGCAAGACATTGGACGAAGCTGTCGCGCGAATGTCACGAGTTTACCGTGCCTTGAACCGCTGCATCGTCGCGCGTTTCAATTCGCGATCCGCTTCCTTCTTCTTCAAATCTTCGCGTTTGTCGAACTCGGCCTTGCCCTTGCCGACGCCGAGCGCAACTTTCACTTTGCCGTTCTTCCAATAGAGCGAGAGCGGCACCAGCGCGTTGCCTTTCACTGACGCGAGGCCGAACAGTTTCCGGATTTCACTCTTGTGCAACAGCAGCTTGCGGCTTCCCTTCGGTTTGTGGTTGTTCAGGTTGCCGTGGGAATACTCCTCGATGTGCGCGTTGTGCAGGAACACTTCGTCGCCTTCCACGCGCGCAAAGGCGTCGCCGATCTGGCCCTTGCCCGCGCGCAACGCCTTCACCTCGGTGCCCTTGAGCACAATGCCCGCCTCAAAGGTTTCGAGGATGTGATAATCGCGCCGCGCTTTGGAATTGGTGACGATGTCCGCCATAAACAACAACAGCCAGAAGGTCGCCCCTCTGGCTGATCTGTAAAATGCAATTCGGTCCGGGGCTCAGGCTTTCTTCTTCTTCTTGGCCGTCGGACGCGTGAGTTCAACCAGCTCGGGCATTTCGAACCCGATCTTGTCCTCGATGATTTCCAGCAGCGCGATGTCCGCTGCGCCGAGATTTCCAGGTTCATCCACGAGCGGGCGGCTCAGGGCACCGGCGCCGGAGTTGAGCTGGCGCACGCGGCGTGAAACCAGGTTGATCAGAACGTTGGGGTTGCCAACCTTCTCCAATGCCTTTTTTGTCAGTTCAGCGTTCAAGGTAAACTCTCAGAAATTCGAGCGTCGTAAGGTATCCGGCAGGGTTTTGAATGCAATCCCTAATTTCGGCGCCCAAAACGCGCGATCGGCGGCGTTGCGTCCGCAGAACGCGCTGGCTACCGTGGCCAAAAAGGAGAACCGCCATGCGCTACGTGATGAAGCAGAAGTTCTGGTCCTGGGGCGACGATTTCAGCATTCGAAACGAGGACGGGCAGGAGATTTTCTTCGTCGATGGCCGCGCCTTCAGCTGGGGCGACAAGCTCTCCTTTCACGATGCGCAAGGCAACGAACTGGCATTCATTCGCCAGAAGCTGCTTTCCTGGGGGCCGACCTACGAAATCGAAGTTCACGGCCGGCTCACGGCGGTGGTGAAGAAGAGCCTGTTCACGCTGTTTCGCTGCAAGTTCACCGTGGATGTTCCGGGACCGGACGATCTCGAAGCACAAGGGGACTTCCTCGACCACGAATACAACTTCGAACGTCATGGCGATACCGTTGCGTGTGTCAGCAAATGCTGGTTCAGCTGGACGGATACTTATGGCATCGACGTCGCCCGCGGCGAAGATGATGTGCTCGTTCTCGCCAGTGCCGTGGTGATCGACATGGTGTGCCATCAGGAGAGCAAGCAAGACTGAGTTTCGAATTGCGACCGCCTGCCGCAGAACGTAAGTTCCCGCCGTGCTTGTGAACCTGATCACCACAACAACCATTTAGCGTCCACCCAGACCGGGATGGACGCCAACGCCTCGAACTGTTTAATTCGAGGCGTTTTTGTTTGGTAACTTGAACCGCGGAGACGCGGAGACGCGGAGGAAAGGCCGCTCTCTTCTAAACTCCGCGTCTCCGCGCCTCCGCGGTGGAAGACAATTTTATGGCCGACGAAACGAAACCACTGCAACCGACGCAGCCAAACCCTGAGCGCAAAACCCTGGACGAGCGCGAGAAGATGACGGAGCTGGAACGCATCCGCCACTCGTGCGCCCACGTCATGGCCACCGCCATCCTGCGGCTCTGGCCGGACGCGCAGTTCGCCTACGGTCCGCCCGTTGAGAACGGCTTTTACTACGACCTCGAATGCTCACATCGCATCTCGCCCGAAGACTTCGAGAAGATCGAGGCGGAGATGAAGAAGGAGATCAAGGCGAACAACGTTTTCGAAAAGGTCGTCGTCACGCGCGACCAGGCAATCGCCGAAGCAAAAACGGGAAGGCTGGGTGGTTTGAGCGAACGGCCCGGAAACGAATCCAAGTTCAAGCTCGATCTGCTCAATCAAATTCCAGAAGGCGAACCGATTTCCTATTACAAGAACGGCGACTTCATTGACCTCTGCGCCGGACCGCACGTCATGCGCACCGGCAACATCGGAGCGTTCAAGCTTATGAACGTGGCCGCCGCCTACTACAAGGGCGACGAGAAAGGCCCGCAGCTCCAGCGTATCTACGGCACCGCGTTCAAAAACAAGACGCAGCTTGAGGAATACCTGAAGATGATCGAAGAGGCGAAGAAGCGTGATCATCGCAAGATCGGCGCGGAGATGGGGCTGTTCGCCATCGATACCGAATACGTCGGCCCCGGCATGCCGCTCTGGCTGCCGAAGGGCACCGTCCTCGTTGAGGAACTGGAGAAGCTGGCCAAGGAAACCGAATTCGCTGCCGGCTACGTCCGCGTCCGCACGCCGCATCTGGCGAAGGAGAAGATGTATAAAACCTCCGGGCATCTGCCGTATTACGCGGAGAGCATGTTTCCTGCGATGGAGTTGAAGGAATACGAGGAGAAGGGGAGCGCACGCGTCCCGCGTGCCGTTCCCGGCGTCCCGCCGGGAACCTCCGGCGGCGCGAAATATTCCAAACGCAATCTCCCTCACTTTGAGCGCCCGTGGGGAAAATACATGGTGACCTTCACCACCGTTGACCGGAAACCTCTTTCGCCGCTCGCCAGGGACACTGTGCTCAAGAGCATTCTCTTCCTGCACGAACAACGTCGCTACGAACTCTATGCGGCGTGCGTGATGCCGGATCACGTTCACCTGCTGTTCGAGCCGCAGATCAAGGAACAGGACAAAGACGGAAACCCCGTCTTCTGGCCGTTGACGGAGATTCTGCATTCTTTGAAATCGTTTACGGCGCACGAGATCAACAAGCTCGAAGACACCAAGGGCAATCCCGTTTGGGAAAAGGAATCGTTCGATCGCCTGATGCGCGGAGATTCGGACCTTGAGGAAAAGTTCCATTACATCTGCAGGAACCCGTGGGATTCGGGCGCCGCAAAACCGGATGAAAATTATCCCTGGTTGTGGACGCCGCAGGCTCCTTCGCGGGACGCGAAGGAGGACACGCGAGACGCGTGTGCTCCCCAGGACAATGTCGAGCGCTACTACCTCAAAGCCATGAACTGCCCGCATCACCACCGCATCTTTGCGGCGGAACCGCGCAGTTACCGCGACCTGCCGTTGCGCCTCGCGGAATACGGCTGCTGCTATCGCTACGAGCAGTCCGGCGAACTCTTCGGCCTCATGCGCGTCCGTTCGCTCAACATGAACGACGCCCACATCTATTGCACCGAAGACCAGTTCGCCGACGAGTTTCGCGCGGTGAATGACATGTATCTGAAGTATTTCAAAATCTTCGGCCTGGAAAAATATCAGATGCGTTTCAGCACGCATTCCAAGGAAGGTCTCGGCAAGAAATACGTCGATCAGCCCGAGCTTTGGCTCAAGACCGAAGACATGGTCCGCAAGGTCCTGATTGAGTCCGGCATCAACTACGTCGAGGTGCCGAACGAAGCCGCGTTCTACGGTCCGAAGATCGACGTCCAGGTCTGGAGCGCCATCGGCC
Organism: uncultured Verrucomicrobia subdivision 3 bacterium; assembly: GCA_946480555.1. The sequence goes on along the minus strand of CAMLLE010000212.1, from coordinate 2,321 downwards.
GCGAATTCACCATTGCGACCAACCAGGTGGATTTCGCCGTGCCGGCGCGGTTCGGCCTGCAATACAAGGATCGCGACAACACGCTCAAAACCCCGCTCTGCATTCATCGCGCTCCGCTCGGCACGCACGAACGCTTCATCGGCTTCCTGATCGAGCATTACGCCGGCAACTTCCCGCTCTGGCTCGCGCCCGAGCAGGTCCGCGTACTCACGATCGGCAACGACGAAGCGCTGGTGAACTACGCCAAAGCCATCGCCCAGGAACTCCGCGGAAACATGGTTCGCGTCGAAACCGATTTCGGTACCGACCCGATCAAAGCCAAGATCGCCGAAGCCGAGAAAGCCAAAGTCCACACGATGCTGGTGATCGGCGGCCGCGACATGGAAGCCGGCGCCGTGAGCGTCCGCCTCCACCACGGCGGGCCGCAAGGCGCGAAGCCGAAGGCGGAGGTCGTGGCGAACATTCTGGCGGCGATTCGGGAACGCCTCGGGTAATCGCGGAAACGGGCGTTTTCAGGCAGTTTCAGAGGGATGACTACGCGGACCCGTGTTCCGCGCTCCATGCCTCATAGCTCCTTTGTCATGAACACGCTGTTCGGATCTTCCTGGTAATCGGCAAATGGGCCGCACGGTTGGAAACCGAACTTGCGATAGAGGGCGTGTGCCGGGCGGAAATAATCGAACACGCCGGTTTCCAGATTAAGACGGCGATATCCACGCCGCTTTGCTTCCGTGATAATGTGCTGCAGCACGGCGCTTCCCACGCCTTTGCGCAGATGCGCGCTCGCCGTGCGCATGGATTTGATTTCGCCCTGTTCCGCGCTGAGTTCCCGCAACGCGCCGCAGCCGGCCAGTTCAGCGCCATCCCAGACGCTCCAGAACGTGATTGCCGGTTGACGGAGCTTTTCGAGGTTCAGTGCATGCACGCTTTTCAGAGGCGTGACTTCGTGCATGCACCGGAGATGTTCCGCAAGAAGCTCGGCGATCTCCGGGCCGCGCAAGTCATCCACTTTGATTTGCAGGTTGGTGTTGTTCATCGCTTTGAAGGGGAGTCAGAAATCGTCATGACCGCATAACGCGCGGCTTTGCGGGTGGGATTGTGAAATAGAACCGGCTCGTTCAACTGCATTGCCAGGCAATCGCCTTCGCCGAGCCGATGCTTGTCCTTTCCGACGGTGATTTCCATTGTGCCTCCCAGCATCCACACCTGCTGATGCACGTGGCGGGTGTTTGGTCCGTTTTCAAAGGCGACGCTCGCACCCGCGGGGAAAGACACTTCGACAATCTGAATCCGGGCTGACGCGACCGAAGGCGAAACGTTGCGGCGAACGTAGCCCGAAGCCGGATCGCGCCATTCGGGTTGATCTTTCCGTCGCGCGAGCGGACTGGGCGCGGACTGAGAGCTCTGGGTCGGAGCATCAAACAACGCGGCGAGCACCACGCCCAGGCCGGAAGCCAGTTTTTCCAACACCACCGCCGTCGGGCTGCATTCGCCCCGTTCGATGAGCGAAATCATCGAACGACTGACCCCGGTTTTATGAGCCAGTGCGTCCAGAGAAAGGCGATGCGCGGCGCGCAAATCGCGAACGCGGCTTGCAATTCGCTGATTCAGGTTTGGCGTCGAATCCTTCATATTGGAAGTGTTGTCCATCATAATGGATTAAAGTTCAAGCCCGAATTTGACAATCGCGTTCCCAAGGAATGCCGGCGTCAGCGGGCAGCTTTCCGCTCCGGCCACATCGTGGAATTTGCCCATAATCTTGCTGTCAACTGAAAGTGCCGCCGGTAAGTTTCGCCTCATGCACATCAAGATCACCTACTACCTCGATGTCGTTTCGTCGTGGTGCTACTGGGCGGAGCCGGCCTGGGCGGAACTCAAGCAGCGCTACTTGAATGCGCCGGTGGAATTCGATTGGAAGATCGCCTTGCTGGTCACGGACAGCATGTCGAAATCCCGCGAGCAGGCGGATTGGTTTTACCGGCGAAGCGGCACCATCGTGGGTTCGCCGTTCATGCTCAGTTCGGGCTGGATGGAGCCGTGGCAGCCTGAGTTGCTCGCGCCCAATTGCGTTGCCGAGGCTGCGAAAGATTTCGGCGTTGGGGACGATCGCGTCCGACTGGCGCTCATGGAAGCATCAATGCGAGAAGGCAGGAAGGTCGCGGATTGGAAAATCTCGGCGGCGATCGCTGCCAAGGCGGCGGGCTTGTACGAAGCCGAGCTGCTGGCGAAAGCACAGTTGCCTGAAGTTGAGAAACGGGTGCGTGCGTCGACTGCAGAGTTTCACGCGCTGAAGGTGACGCAGCGGCCGGCGTTTGTGTTGG
>CAMLLE010000211.1 GCA_946480555.1 uncultured Verrucomicrobia subdivision 3 bacterium | reverse complement strand
AGAATTCGCCGCGCGCCTTGTCCACCCGCTCGTACGTGTGTGCCCCGAAGTAGTCCCGCTGCGCCTGAAGCAAGTTTGCGGGCAACACCGCTGCGCGGTATTGATCGTAGAACGCCAGTGCCGTGCTGAAGGCTGGCACCGGAATGCCTTTTTTCGCCGCAGTAGCGACAATGTTGCGCCAACCTTTCTGACACCGCTTAATTTCCCCGCGGAAATAATCATCGAGCATCAGATTCGAGAGCTTCGCGTTGTTATCGTAGGCTTCCTTGATCTTGCCGAGAAATCGCGAGCGAATGATGCAGCCACCGCGCCACATCAACGCGATGCCACCATAGTTAAGATTCCAGCCATACTCCTTCGCAGCAGCGCGCATCAGCATGTAACCCTGCGCGTAGCTGACAATCTTCGAAGCGTAAAGCGCGTCGCGAATGTCGGTGACGAACGCCTTCTTTTTCTCAGGATTTCCAGAGATCGACGAGAGCGCGGGACGTGGTCCCTTGAGCTTGCGCGCGGCCTTGACGCGTTCGTCTTTCAAGGCAGAAACACAGCGGGAATAAACCGCTTCCGCCATCAGTGTGATCGGAATGCCAAGGTCCTGCGAGTTGATCACCGTCCACTTGCCGGTCCCCTTCTGCCCGGCGGTGTCGAGGATCTTGTCCACGAGCGGCGCGCCGTCGTCGTCCTTCTTCGCCAGAATGTCGCGGCTGATCTCGATCAGGTAGCTGTCGAGGTCGCCCTGATTCCATTCGGCGAACACCTGGTGCATTTCGTCCGCGCTCATTCCGAGCCCGGTTTTCATCAGGTTGTAGGCTTCGCAGATGAGCTGCATGTCGCCGTATTCGATGCCGTTGTGAACCATCTTTACGTAATGGCCCGCACCGCCTTCGCCGACCCAATCACAGCAGGCCGCCTGACCGCCGCTGGTGTCCTCCACTTTCGCGGCGATGCCCTGGAAGATGTCTTTCACATGCGGCCACGCGGCTTTGGATCCGCCAGGCATGATGCTCGGCCCGCGGCGCGCGCCCTCTTCACCGCCGGAAACGCCGGTGCCAATGTAGAGCAGCCCCTTGCTTTCCACGTATTTCACACGGCGATCCGTATCCTGGAAAAGCGAGTTGCCGCCATCGATGATGATGTCGCCCGCCTCGAGATGCGGCAGCAGCAGATCGATGAATTCGTCCACCGGCTTGCCGGCTTTCACCATGAGCATGATGCGGCGGGGACGCTTGAGCAGCTTGACCATTTCTTCGATCGAGCGGGCGCCGATGATGTTCGTGCCTTTGGCTTCGTTGGCGAGGAAGTGATCGACTTTTTCGACGGTTCGGTTGTAGGCGACCACGGTGAAGCCGTGGTCGTTCATGTTCAAAATCAGGTTTTGGCCCATCACGGCCAGACCAATGACTGCAATATCAGCTTTGGGTTCCATGTTTGGATGTCAGTTCGGCGAGCGTTTTCCGCTCGCGTGAGCGGTAACGGTTGCAAATGCGTCCAACTGCGGCGAGAAGATTTTCTGGTGCTTTTGCGCATGGCATGTGGAAAAAATGGAACAATATCCGGAGCGAAGGCCGCGAAGGAAATGCGCGCAACTGCCCGCGGTTAAAGGCCAAATCGCAGCAAGCCACCCATCAACCAGCCGCATTCAATGCGGATTTCCATGAGAAGATTTCATTGCGGGCTGCGGACAAGAATCAATGTTTAGACCGACCGACCAAACCGGTGCGCAGCAAGGAATGAAGGAAACGAAGACGGCATCAGGCCAGCCTCTCTTCGGTCCCATCGTTCCCTTTTGTGCAAAGGGCCCCACAGGGAAACCCAATCGTCGAGGGTTCTCGAAAAATCCCCAATCTCAGTTTCTGTTTCCGCCTTCCCGCTTTCCATTTTTGCCCTCAATCCTTCCCGTAGAGATCCTCCCGCTCTCGCACGACTCGGAGGGCGTCCCCGGTATCCTCCATCTCGTAAAGCCTGGCGCGAGTAAGTGGACTTCCGAACGGCCGATGCAGCACCAGCATCAATTGCCCTTCAAAGGTCCGGAACAACATGCCGTGGCCGCTGTCCCCGCCCACCAATGGTTCGAGCTGTTCCCACGGCCCCTGCAATGTCCCGGATTTGGAACGCGCCACCGTCTGCACGTAGCCCTTGCGATTATAGCTCGCCCACAGCATCAACAGCCGGGCATTTTTCGTGCGATAGAACTGCGGGCCGTCAGTCACGTAGCGGTTTTCCCGAACGCTCGGAACCTTCTCCGCATTGATCCACGGCGCGTCGGACGCTTTGAAAAGATGCATGGGATCGCCCACCGCGTCGGAGAGATCAGCCGTCAGCCGGATGGCTTCCATGGTGCCATCCACGACTTGAATCCACTCATGCGCATAAACCATCCACGGCTGATTCGTCGAATCGACGAACAGCGTTCCATCCAGCGTCATGAAATTCGTCGGCGGCACCGGTCCTGATGTTTTCAGAAGTTTGAACGGACCGTCAGGCGAATCGCTTTCGGCAATCACCGAGCCGCGCAGATGATTTGTTCGCACAGATTCCGGAGGCAACGAGAACACGGCGTCGTTGTTGTGCAGCGTGCAGAACAGGTAGAATTTTCCGTGGTATTCGTGGACCTCTGGTGCCCAGACGCCGTGCTGAGGGTTCGCCCAGATTCCATCCGGAACCGTGAACACCACGTGCGGCCCGTCCCAATTCAGAAGGTCTTTGCTCTTGTAAGTGATGACGCCCGACCGGCCGAGGGGCGAACGAGGACCGATCGCGGTGTAGAGGTAATAAATCTTGGTGGGTTCGTACGGCAGGATGAACGGATCGTGAACGCGGATATCAGAAAGGTGACGACCGTCACGAACGACCAGCTCACCGGCACCGGAATTCGTTTGCTGCGCTGAAACGGTGAAGCCGAGCAGGAATGCGAACGAGAACAAATAGGAAAACTTCATAACGAAACCGAGCCACCAGACGCACACTGCGCAATCGAGTTACCGCAACTGTAGGAGACGACGTGAGGAGGCTCACAATCAGTTCCAACATGACAAATGCCCACGGCGAAGAACAACAAGCGCGATTCACCCTGGTCGAACCAATCGCCTGCATTCTAAAGGACCGCCCGGAAGGCGGTCCCATCAAATCCTGAGACTCGTCACTTCGTCTCCTATGAAGGATGACTACGCCACTTCGATCAGCTTCGAAGCGACTGGCACTTCGCCGAACTGCGCTTTGACTTTGGCAACAGCGTTCTCAGCCGTGAGCCCATATTTCCGGCGCAGTTCATCCTGGGTTGTGGCGTGTTCGACGAATTGATCGGGCCAGCCAATCCGCACCAACGGCGTGCTGACGCCGCGTTCACTGAACAGTTCCAGCACTGCCGATCCGTAACCACCCATCAGCACGTGATCCTCGAGCGTCACCACGACGTCCGCAGCTTTCGCGAAGAACTCATGTGTCCCAGCGTCCAGCGGTTTGGTGAAACGCGGGTTGATGAGCGCGACATCGAAACCTTCGGTCGCAAGCTGAGCCGCGGCCTTGCGCGCAATGGCGCACATCGGTCCAAGCCCAAACAACGCCACCTTGCGTTTTCCCGTGTTCGAGAAATTCTGCAGCACTTCCGCCTTGCCGATCTCCAGCAGTTTCGGCTGCTCCTTCATCGGCACTCCTTCCGCCGCGCCGCGCGGATAACGGATAAACGTCGGATGCGGATGGTGCGTGGCGGTGAACATCATGTCCACCAGCTCGTCTTCATCCTTCGGCGCCATGGCCGTGACATTCGGCAGGCAGCGCAGGTACGCGATGTCGAAAATGCCGTGATGCGTAGGGCCGTCGTTGGCCGAAAGTCCAGCGCGGTCCATGCAGAAAATCACCGGCAAATCCTGCAGGCAAACGTCGTGATGAATGCAGTCGTAGGCGCGCTGCAGAAAGCTTGAGTAAATCGCCACCACCGGATGCAACCCCATCGTGGCCATGCCCGCCGCGAAGATCACACCGTGCTCTTCCGCAATGCCCACATCGTAATAACGATCCGGCATCGCCTTCTCCAAATGCTTCAGTCCGGTGCCGCTCGGCATCGCGGCCGTGATGCCGACCAGCGTGCTGTTCTTCTGGCAGAGCTTCACCAGCGTCTGGCCCATCACGTCCTGGTAATTCGGCGGTGTGCCAACTTTTGCGGGCGGAGAATCGCCGGTCTTGACGTCGTACGGTCCGGTGCCATGGAATTTCTCCGGCGACTTGATCGCAGCGTCGTAACCCTTGCCCTTCTTGGTGAGAATATGAATGACGATCGGATGATCACAGGTCTTCGCAAACTCCAATGTGCTGATGAGCAGCGGCAGATCGTGACCGTCGATCGGCCCGAGATAACGCACGCCCATTTCTTCGAACAACACGGCGCTGCCAAAGCCACCGCGGCCATCGGCGTCAAGCGAACTTCCGGTCTGGCGCAGCGCGACATCGTTCAACGCGCCCTTCATGCCTTCCTCGGCCTTGTGGGCCAGCTTCAAAGCCAGGTCGCCCTTGGGCAGCCGGCGCAGGAAACCTTGGAACTCCTTCGCGAGTTTGTTGTACGACGGATTCGTAATGAGCTTGTTCAGATACGTCGCAATGGCGCCGACGTTCTTCGCAATGCTCCACTCGTTGTCGTTCAGAATTCCAATGAACCGCTTGGTCGTGTGGGAAATGTTGTTCAACGCCTCGAACGAAATGCCGTTCGTCAACGCCGCGTCGCCGAAGATGCAGACGACATTTTCATCCGAGCCGTTCTTATCGCGCGCCGCGCACATGCCCAGCGCCGCGGAAAGCGCCGTGCCGGCGTGGCCCGCGCCGTAACAATCGTGGGGCGACTCCGAACGCAGCGCAAAGCCGTTCAAGCCGTCCGTGGTGCGGATGGTGTGAAAGCGATTCTTGCGGCCGGTGAGCAGCTTGTGAACGTAAACCTGATGGCTGACGTCCCAGACAAATTTATCCTTGGGCGTGCTGAAGACGTGATGCAGCGCAAGGCTGAGTTCGACCACGCCGAGGTTGGGCCCGAGATGGCCACCGTTCTTGGAAAGAACCGTGATCAGTTCGTAGCGGATTTCTTCGGCTAGCTGGCGGAGCTGTTCCAACGTCAGTTTCTTGACGTGCTGCGGTTCGTCCACCATTTCCAGGTATCGGCTCATAGTCTTCGTTCAGGGTCGTTAAACGGTTGAATCGTTAAATCGGACGAAAATCCGGTTTAACGATTCAGGCTTCCAACGAATCAACGTTCGGCTGTTTCGGTTTCAAACGGCTGGAGCGTGATTTCGCCCGCCGCATTCTTCTCAAGTTGTTGAATCTTCAGATCCGCCTCGGCGAGTTTTGCCTGGCAGATCTGGGCCAGTTTCGTGCCCTCTTCGTAACGCGCCAGCAACGTTTCCAGAGGCAAATCCTCCGATTCCATTGCTTCCACAATGGACTCGAGCTTCTTCAAAGCTTCTTCGAATGGAACGTTGCCGTTTTTGGCCGCGTCACCGGGCCTGGTCGACTTCGACATGCCGAAACTGTAGGTTAAACGGGAATGCGCGTCTAGTGTGGTTTGGGGAAGTGCGCCGCTACGAAATCGCTTCTTTGTCCGCCACCTTGCTGAGAATCGTCCCCGCTTTCAATTGAGTCTTAATTGTGTTCCCCACCTTCACCTGCATCGCGCTGCGGATGACGTCGCCGGTTTCAGCATCCATCGTGATCGAATACCCGCGTGCCAGCACGTGATCCGGATTGAGCAGCCGCAAACGCGTCTGGAGTGTTTCGAACCGATTCCGGCGTTCTCGCAACGCGTGCCGCAGCTGTTCGCGCAACCGCTGCCTCTCTTGCCCCAACAGTTCACGCCGTTGATTCAGCAACTGCGCCGGCCGGATGCGCCCCAAACGTTCCGAAAGATTTTTCACCTGCACCTGCTGCTGGCGCAATCCCGCACGGCTGCAGCGGACGAGGCTCGTTTGCAGGTCATCCAGCCGCTGCAGCCAGTCGTTGAACTTTCGCCGCGGATGAACCCGGGCCAGCCGTTGGACTACTTGGTTCAACTCGTAAACC
>CAMLLE010000210.1 GCA_946480555.1 uncultured Verrucomicrobia subdivision 3 bacterium | reverse complement strand
AGTCCAGCGCGCGTGTTGCGGCCGGGAATGATTCATGACGCCGCGCTCGCCGCGGTGATTCCGGTGGTGAATGCCGAGGGAGAAGTCGCAGGGAAAGCGCTGCGCAGCCCCGGCCTGTTGCAGAAGCATTACTCGCCACGCGCACGGGTGCGCATCCTGAACTGGAATTCGGATGCGGAATTGCGCACGCAACTGGGTGTGGCCCGCTCCGGCATTTTCGTCATCGCGCATTCGCATATTCCAGGCGGGGATGGGTTTGGCGGCGTGAGCGTGATCCCGCACGATGCGGAGGCGTTCGCGCGCGCGCTCTACGCAGAACTGCATCGCTGCGATGAAGCGGGCGCGAAGGAGATCGTGGTGGAAGCACCGCCGCAAACCGCGGAATGGCGCGGCATCTTGGACCGGTTGAAACGCGCCGCAGCGGAAAAGTGACGGGGGATGCGTCCGGCAGAATTTACTTTGAGCCTGGACCGGGGACTTGCGTAACTCGTCCCTCCGGGGCGGCAAAAATGATTTGATGATATGAACACCAATGCCCACTCTTCGAAAACGATGAGAATCCTTCCGATCGTTACTCTCACGATGGCTCTGGCGCACGGCGCCCAGGCACAGGCACCTTCCGTTTCCAACAGCAACACTCGCACAGTATCACTGCAGGAACTGATCGAGATGACAATGCGCGACAATGTGAACCTGCAGGTGGAGCGCTACCAGCCGCGCATCGCCGCATACAATCTGCGCGGCGCCTATGGCGCTTATGATCCCACGTTTTCGCTGTCCGGGCGGCGCACGCACAGCGAATCAGGGCCGACCTTGCTCGGCACCAATTTCTTCTCCGGGGCCGTGACCGACGGGCGTTCCTTTGACTCGGGCGTGGATGGCGTGCTCCCGTGGGGCACAATTTATGGACTCACCGGATCGCTCTTCGACAGCGACCGCGATTCCGGCTCAGGTCCCATTTCTGATTCGGACGGCTCGGTTCTCTTGAGCGCGCGACAGCCGTTGCTGCGAAACTTCTGGATCGACAACGCGCGGCTCGCCATCCGGTTCAATCGATTGCAGCTGAACTTCTCGGAACAGGAGTTGAAGCGCCAGACGATGGAGACGATCAACCTGCTGGAGAACGCCTATTTCGACCTGATCTCCGCGCGCGAGAACGTCGTGGTGCGGCAGAAAGCCGTCGATCTCGCCGAGCAGTTGCTGGCGGAAAACCGGAAGCGTGTGGAAGTCGGAGCCATGGCACCGCTCGAAGCCAAGCAGGCGGAATCGCAGGCGGCCACGGCGCGCGCGGACTTGCTTCAGGCGCAAAGCGAACTGGCGGTGCTGGAGAATCGCGTGAAGGAACTGATGAATGCGCGGTATGCGGAATGGGCCGCCGTGAGCCTGGTCCCGGCAGAAGTCCTCGCCGCGCCTGCGCGCTCGTTCAATTTGCAGGAAAGCTGGCGCAAAGGCCTCACCAGCCGGCCGGAAATGCTCCAGATCAAAATCGAGGTGGAACGCGCGGGCGTGCAGTTGAAATACGATCGCAACCAGATTTTTCCCCAGCTGGATCTCTTCGCCACCTACGGTTATGACGGTTCCGGCACGGAATTCAGCGGCTCGTTATATGACATCCGCCAGCGCAATCGCCCCACCTACAGCTACGGCGCGTCGATCAGCATTCCGCTATCGAACCTTGGCCCGCGCAATGCCTACAAGGCCAGCAAGCTTTCGCATCAACAGGCCGTCCTGCGCGTGAAGGAAATCGAAGCGCTGATCATGCGCCAGATCGATGACGACATCAAACTGGCGCAGGCGAGCTTCGAGCGCATTGCCGCGACACGCGCGGCACGCGAATACGCCGAGCAGGCATTGCAGGCCGAACAGAAGAAGCTGGAGCAAGGCCAGAGCACGACCTACACGGTGCTCCAGACGCAGCGCGATCTCACCCAGGCGCGCGCGGAGGAAATCCGGGCGCTGAACAACTACAACAAGAATCTCTCCGATCTCAGCCTCCACGAAGGTTCAACCCTGGAACGGTTGGGAATCGATTTCAAAGCCGAGTAGGAACTCAAGCATCTGCCGGAACAAATCTTCAACGGAGCGTGGGGCGCAGCCACACTGCGGTCCCACGATTCTACAATTCCAATCAGTTTATAGCGTTTCTCCAAATTCATTTCCGGATCATCTCACCGCGGAGGCGCAGAGGCGCGGAGGAGCCCTATTTTGATTGCTCCGCGTCTCCGCGTCTCCGCGGTTGTCGGAAATTTCTTCTGGTAACCGCTCTAACCTGGGAACGCTCAAAGTCGGGCGCACCTCGTTGATTGTTATCGGGCAGCCGTCGGCGCGCGGTCGAGTTCTTCGAGAAATTGTTCCACAGCGTCCCGCAATCGAACGCGGTCGCTGGCGGGGAGTCCCCGCGGGTCGAAGCGATAGCGGTAGTGCAGCTGGAGAATTTCCTTCAAGGGAACCTGGACATGGCGCAGCGATTCCGAGCTGATCGCCCGTTCCAGCCATTCCGACAACGGCTCGTTCTTCTGCCGGATGAATCCGCGCCTGGCCAGCTTCTGTTCGATCAAATAGAACTCGGAGTCCGTGCCCGGCCAGTGGAGCACGGGATCGCGGCGGTTTCCGGCGCGGCTGCGTCCACGCCTGCGACGGAAAAAAATCTGGTAAGCCAGCAGGCCGGTCGCGGGCACGAGCGCCAGCAACATGTATTGGCGCAGGTTGCTCTGTCCCCAGCGGAACTTCGCGAACTGAAATGAAACCCAGCTCCACGCATCGGCAATGCGCTGAAATGGCGACGCGTGCTTCGCCTCTTCCTGAAACCACGACGGCGGCGTGGTATCGAAGTCCTGCCAGAAGCGTGCGCGCTCATTCCAGACCAGGCACCATGCGTGGGCGTCGCGAAGACGCACCACATAACCGCCCCCGGACTTTTCATGCACCGCATAACCGACGGCGTAACGGGCGGGAATTCCCAGCCGCCGCAGAAGCAATACCGTGGCGGTGGCAAAGTATTCGCAATGGCCCTGGCGCGTTTCCGTCAGGAAGACTCCGAGCGGCGTGGAGGCCACCGGGTTCGACGGCTTCGGCACATCCAGCCACGTGCTGTAGGTGAAGTTGCTCGTGAACAGCCCGTCGATTGCCCGCATCGCAGCGACGCGATCGCCTGGCTCGAGATTCAGCTGAGCGATGACCTGGTCCAGCGCCTCAATTTCAGCTGGCGGTACGGCAAGGTCGGGGTTGGCTTCGTACGACTCGCGCGGCGGCCGCGGCCCGCTGCGGTTGCGGCTGCGCTCATACCGCCGCGGTGAATTCGTGATGCTGCTCCATTCGTTGGGATCAAACGGGGAATCCAGAGTTGGCCCCGGACCATAACGCGCCACAAAGGTGATAAGACCCGGCCCTTCCACCAGCACGGCGCCGAGTTTGTTTTTCTTCATCACGAACGCCGGCAACTGATCCACTTCGCCCACGCCTGAAGGCAGCGGCAGCAAGCCGGTGGGAACCTGCGCGTCCCGCGAAAAACCAGTGAGGTAACAGGCCAGCCGCGCGGCATTGAAGTTCGTCTTGTTCACCAGCACGTATGCCGAAGTGTTCGTTTGCGCCTGCTGATGCGGTTCGAACTGTTGATCCCGCGTCGGATTTGCACGCCAGGAGCTGCCGGCATTCTCGTAAATCCGATAGCTCGCTTCGCGCAGGTATTCCGGCGGGATGCTGCCCGCTTCGGGCTCGAGCCGGACGGCGATCCGGCCCGACAATTTCAGGCGTCCGACGCGCCCTATCTCCGTGCGTGCGTGCGTGGGATCCGTGCCTTGACGCCGCGCGAAACGTTCGAGCCATTGCGGGTCCATGTTCTGCAGGTAATTCTGAACCCGGCTCACGCCTTCCTGGCCGAAATAACCGGTGGCGAAAACCAGCAGCAACATGGCGCCCCAGACCGGCGCCGCGAAACGCCGAACCCGGTGCATCCACAAAGCCCACGTGGTAAGCGCGCAGAAGCCCCAGAAATAACTCGTATCCTCCGCGGCATGCACGCTTGCCGCAAAAAGACAGACGGCGAAATACGGGTAGGAGACGTTTATGCCGCGCATGGCGGGAAGCGGTTTGCCCAGGCGCGCAGCGTTCTTCCAGCGGCGGCGCATGATCAACGAAATCGTGGCCAGTGGAACCTCCTGCCGCGAACTGAACGCCTGAGCCGCGACAAACAGAAAGAGGACCATGGGCAGCCAGCGCAACATGGTGGAGGCAGTGCGCGACGTGACTTGGCCCGCACTGGATTGGGTGGCCGGTCCGGGGTTCTGGAAGAAATTTCCGAACCGCGCCGGGCCGCCGTTGTCCGTGAATGCGTAAACGGCAATTCCCAAAAAAAGCAGCGTGCAGATGGTCCAGATGCGGCTGAAGTCTTCGTCGGAGAATTCCCAGCGCGCGCGTACGAGGCGGGAGCCCTCAAGGACCAACGCCATCAGCACACCGGGAATGAGCAGTTCCGTTTGCCAGCCCCAGAAGACCAGCGCAGCACCGATGAGGAAGGGAGGCGTTCTCATGTCAGCTTTGCCAGTCCTTCAGGGATGCGGCCCGCTTCCAGCACATGGAAACGGGGCGGGCGTTCCGCATCGGACACGCTTTCCAAGGCCGCTCCCCTGCCCGGTTCCGCGACCAGGATCACGAGCAGCGGCAGCCCGAGATCCTGCAGTTTCTTCACGAACGCCCGCCGTCCGGCATCCCAGGCCAGCAGCACACAGATGCAGCCGCTGACATTGCCGGAATGCTCGATCACCAGGTTCTCCAACTTCGAAAACGGTTTGTCCAGGCACGCCGTCACGCCAGCCAGAATCTCAAGCATGTGATCGGAATGCGCCAGTCCGCGGCCGGCAGTAAAACAATAGGCCTCGGTGCCGATGAAGAGCAGGTCCAGCAGCGATTCCTGCATGGACAAGGTGCAGGCAAACGACGCCGCCACGGACACCGCCTCCTCAAAGGCTTCGCTGCGCGGATCGTCCGTAAACGTATCCAGCACCAAAGCGTGCCGGACGAAGAACTCATCCTCGAACTCCTTCACGATCGGTTTTCCCGCCTTTGCCCAGCTGCGCCAGTGAATGTGCCGCAAAGGATCGCCACGGCGGTAATCCCGCAATGCCACGAATTCATCGCTCAGCCCGATGTTGCTCGCCAGCGCCACGCCGCCCTGCTGGTAACGCGCCGTTCCCGGCAAAGCCACCGCGGGCAACTCGTAGCGGCGCGGTAGAACGAGCATTGTTTGCGGCGCGGGAATGGAATGGAACGCACGAAACAGCCCGAAGGGATCGGGCCGCGCCAGCGCCACGCCTTCAAAACGAATGAACCCGCGCCGCAACGGAGTCATCTCCATCGTCACATCAACGGTCTGCTGCGGCCCGACGGCTGGAACCGGAGACTCCTTCTCGGTGGTGCGGCGAAATTGATTGCCAGGGCGCGGCTGGGTGAGCCGGAAGGGACGCACCTTGCGTTCATTGGCCATTTGCACCGCGCTCCATTCGGCAAAGCTCGGCCGCGGATCGGTCAGGTTCTCGAACAGGGTCAAATCCTTCTCCGCTTTGCGGCCAAGATTTTTCAACGCCACCGTGTAGGTGAACGGCAGGCCCGCTGTGCCGAATCTCGGCAGGATGCGCCTTACGGAAAGCTTCGTGCGAAAGAACCAGGAAAACATCCCGGCGACAACGAACAACAGGAGCAAGGGTGTGAACGCCTGGTAAGCCACGGTGTTCTCGGTGTCCACCCCCATCGTGGCGCCCGCCGCCAGCCCAATCCCCACCATCCAGCCCGACGGAGTCAACCGCCGCTTCACCCTGTACCGAAACCCGGAGAACAGCCGGTAGAAGCGGTAGAGGATTTTGAGGATCAACTTCACGCCGGAACTTTCACCTTCTTCACAATTTCCTCCACCACGCCGCGCGCTGTCATGCCGGAAAACCGCGCCTGCGGCTGCATCACCAGACGATGTGCCATCACCGCCACCGCCAGTTCCTGGATCTGCTCCGGCGTCACAAATTCCAGTCCATCGAACAACGCCAGCGCCTGCGA
>CAMLLE010000209.1 GCA_946480555.1 uncultured Verrucomicrobia subdivision 3 bacterium | reverse complement strand
GCCCCCAGCATCCCGTTGGGGAACGCGCCGCCGAATGCCCCGGGCGCGAACAGCGTGAGCGTCCTGTTGAATCTCCAGACGTTCACCACGGGTCCCAATGCAAATGGGTATTTGATGAACTCGCTCTACATCGCGACGGCTGGCGGTGGCGGCGGATTGCCCGGCGGCGGCCAGACATTCACGCTGCGGATTTACACCGTAGCCGGAACCAACGCGACGTTGATCGCCACCTACCTGTCGCAAGCGGGCTTCACCTTCACGGAAGGCGACTGGTTTGAATGGACGGGCCTCAACTTCGGCCTTCAGCCAAGCACGCAATACGCCTACACCATCATCCGCAACGGCTCGGGTTGGGAGAAAATGGCAAATGTGTCCGGAAACGTTTACGCCGGAGGCCAGGTGGCGTCGATTCCCACCGCGGGCGGAATGATCAACTTCGGCAGTTCCAGTGACTACGACGCCGCGTTCAGCGTCGCCTTGGAACCGGCCACTTCCATCACGGTCAATCCACCCACGTTCTCCCCCTCAAGTGCGGTAAGCCCCGGAGCGGTGGTCACCGTTTCGACCGCGCCCGCAGTCGGACCGGGTCCGCTGTCTTACCAATGGCAGACGGATGGTGGCAGCGGCGGAACGCTGACGAATATTCCCGGCGCGACCAATCCTTCACTGGTTCTCAACACCGCCGGATACACGCTCGGAAAATTCCGTTACGCAGTGGTGGTGTCGGATGGCGTCAATTCTGTGCCCAGCTCTGAAGCCTCACTGACCGTCTTCCAATCCGGTCCGGGCAACATCGCCGATATCGGAACCATCATCACGCCCGGGTTTTATGACATCAGCCAGACCGCTGGGGGCGGAAATGGTGACGGACTGAACTATTACCACGACAACGCCTCGCCTCCCGGCCAGACGTTCACCACCGGCACCAACTCGCAGGGTTATTGGCTGACCTCGCTCGCAATCGCCACCGGTGGCGGCGGCAGCAGCGGCACGCTCACGGCTCAGCCGATGAACTTGTACCTCTATGCCGTGGACGGCGGGAGCGCGACGCTCATCGCGCACTACACCAACGCGAGCTTCGCTTTCACCTACGGAAACTGGGTAAAGTGGAGCAGCTTTACACCGGTGTTCCTCAAGTCCAACGCCACCTACGCCTACACCTTCGCACGCAATCCGAACGGCTCCGGCGGCAGCGGCTGGGCGGGATTGACCTCCACACCGGGCACGAGCGATCTCTACACGGATGGCCAGTTGTGCATCATTCCGCGTGAAGGCGGCCAGATCACCTTCGGCAACTCGGGAATGGCGGACGGCGCCTTCGACATCGGCCTGACGCCGATCGGCATTGGCCCGAATCCAGTCCCCTTTGCGAACACGATTTCCGTTTCGCCTTCGACCATCGTGCTTGCAGGAACCCAGGTCACGCTGACCGAATCTGCAACCGGCGCGACCCCGCTTCATCATCAATGGCGCACCGACGGCGCAGGCGGCGGCGCGCTGACGAACATTCCCGGAGCAAACGCCACGAATCTCGTGTTGAACACGGCCGGCTGGGCTCCCGGCGCATATCGCTTCGCTGTGGTGGTAACCAACTCCTACGGCGCGGTCACGAGCGCGGTTTCCACCGTCACCCTGTTGTATGCAAACACCACGGCTCTGCTCGAAGACATCGGCACGCTGGATCCCGATCCTCGTCCGGTGGACGACCTGTTCCACCTCGGTCTCGGCGGCGGAACTCCCGATGGCCTGAACTACTACCTGGATAACGGCGCGCCTCCCGGACAGACCTTTGTAACGGGTGGAAACGCTGGCGGCTACACACTGACGTCGCTCGCCATCCGCATGGGCACGGGCAACACGGGCGGTCTTCCTGCCGGTGGCCAGGCCTACATCCTTCGCGTTTACCGAATCTCGAACACGACAAACGCGACGTTGTATGCGGTTTATACTTCAGCCACGAACTTCACGTTCACTCACAGCGACTGGTTGCGCTGGGCAAACCTCGCTCTGCCCTTGAGCCCGAACACCACGTATGCCTACACGTTCGCACGTGACCCCGCCGGCAGCGGCTGGGAAAACCTGTCGAGCCTGCCTGGCAATCCGTTCCCCGCTGGCGAAGTGGCGCTCATTCCGGCCAACGGCGGAACTGTCATCTATGGTTCCACCCACGACAACGATGGAACGTTCATCCTCGGTTTCGCGGCGCCTGGTTATCCGTATGTGTCGCCGCCCTCCCTCAGCATTCGGAATCCGTATGCCGGATCGCCTGTCACAGCCTCGGTGACCGCGACCGGCACGGGTCCGTTCACCTACCAATGGCAGACGGATGGCGGCAACACGGGCACTTTCACCAACATTCCCGGCGCCATTAACACAACGCTGCCCATCGACACCACCGGAATGGACAACCTGACGGTGGCCTACCGCGTAGTGGCACAGAATGGAGCCGGAACCACGACCAGCGAAGTGTCGTTCCTCACCGTCAATGCTGCGTCCAGTCCCCAAATCATCACCGACGTGATGCCGGCAACGACGAATCGTTTCGTCGGCCAGAGCGTGACCTTCCGCGTGGTTGTGGAGGGCACCCTCCCGATCGCCTATCAGTGGCAGGTGGACAAAGGTTCGGGTCTGGTGGATGTGCCGGGCGCGACCAATGCCACACTCGTGTTGAACAACCTGCAACTGGCCGATGCCGGCACCTATGGCGTCGTCGCCACGAACATTTATGGGCCGGCCTCCAGCGCAACGATTGCGCTGAGTGTTCATCCGGTTCCCACCATCACGGCACAATGGGCCGGAAACCAACTGACCTTGAACTGGCCCACGAACAGCATCGGCTGGAATCTGCAGCTCCAGACCAACTCGCTCGCAGTCGGCCTCAGCACGAACTGGATGAATGTGTCTGGTTCGAACGCCACCAATTCACACGTGATCACAGTTTCGCCAACCAACGGCTGCGTGTTCTACCGGCTGACCTCTCCGTAACGCGGAGAGATTAAAAGATCTGGTTGGCAGCATGGGCGGGGGCAGCGTGGGAGCGCTGTCCCCGCTTTATTTTGCGGCCTGAAACACCAGCTCCGAACCGCCCGCTGCACAATCCCACTCCGTCCCCATCTGCAAATCGTCGTAGGAGACGAGGTAACGAGTCTCAAACTTCACTCGCACCGGTCGAACAGCCCACCAGCTCCCTTTTCAACAGAAGCCAACGAAGACCACGATGAACGGCTGCACCATCCGACTCCGTTCCCTTCTCTGAATCCTCGGTAGAAGATGAGATAACGAGTCTCAAACTTTGCCCGTGTTCTCCTTCCGATGATTACCTTCGCCTTGATCTTCTCGTTCAGTTTCGGTCAGCTGCGGACATGCTTTTCGGGATCAACACGTTTCTCTTTGCGTCGCCGTTCACCAATCGCTGCACCAGCCTCTTTCCCAAATTCAAACGCTGGGGCTTCGACGGAGTCGAAATCGCCGTTGAAGATCCCGCTCACATTGATCCCGCATACGTCCGCGCACAGCTCGATAAGACAGGCCTCGTGTGTACATCCGTCTGCGCCTGCTTCCCACCGTCACGCGACCTGCGCGGTTCCCCCACCCAACGACGCGCGACCGTTCGTTACATGAAAGCGCTGATCGACTTCGCTGAAGTTCTCGGCACGCCGCGAATCATTGGCCCGCTCTATTCCGCCGTCGGCCGGGCGGACGCCGTTGCTCCAGCTGAAAAGAAACGCCAGTGGAAAACCGTGGTTGAACAATTACGCCCCATCTGCGATTACGCGGCTGACCGAAAAAAACTGATCTGCATGGAGCCGTTGAACCGCTTCGAAACGGATTTCATAAACACGGTGGAGCAAGGATTGAAGATGATCGAAGACGTCGGCAGTCCGGCGCTGACGCTGTTGCTCGATACGTTCCACATGAACATCGAGGAGAAGAGTCTGGGGGACGCCATTCGCCGCGCCGGCAAACACATCGGCCACTTCCACGCCAGCGCCAGCGACCGAGGCACGCCGGGCAACGATCATGTGGATTGGAAAGCTGCCGCCGCTGCCTTGCGTGCTGCGCGTTACGATGGCCCGATCGTGATTGAGTCGTTCACCACCGACGTGCAAGTGATCGCCCGCGCCGCCGCAATCTGGCGCAAGATCGAACCAAACCGCGACGACATCGCGCGCCTGGGCATCCGGTTTCTTCGCAAAACTTTTAACTAATCCGTGTTCCCCAGCGTCCAATCGCCCAATTGAATTCTATGAAATCAAAACTTCGCCTCGTTGCCATGCTCGCCGCAACCATCGGAAGCCTGTTCACCGCGAGCGGCGCGGATAAAAAAATCGTTCTCATCGCCGGGCGTCCCAGCCACGCCCCGGGCGAACACGAACACAACGCCGGCGTGCAGCTCTTCAAGAAATGCCTGGCAGACTTCCCGGGCATCCAGATCGAGACGCACACCAATGGCTGGCCCGCGAATGACGCCGCGTTGCAGGGAGCGGACGCCATCCTGTTTTATTGCGATGGCGGCGCCGGGCATCCTGCTCTGCGAGGTGAGCGCCTCCAGCAACTCGATGCCTTGCGCGCCAAGGGCACCGGCTTCCTCTGCGTCCATTACGGCGTCGAGCCAACCCGCGAAAAAGGCCAGAAGGAATTCATCACGTGGATTGGCGGCTGCTTCGAAACGCATTGGTCCGTGAATCCCCATTGGGAGCCAGATTTCAAACAGCTCCCGGATCATCCGATCACCCGGGGCGTGAAACCATTCAAGCTGAAGGACGAATGGTATTTTCACATGCGCTTCGCCGAGGACATGAAAGGCGTGACGCCCATCCTCACTGCCACCCCAACCGCCGATACAATGGAACGTCCGGACGGTCCGCACAGCGGCAATCCTGACGTGCGCAAAGCTGTGGAAAAAGGCGAACCGCAACATGTGGCCTGGGCCTACGAAGCGGATGGAAGGCGCGGATTTGGATTCACTGGCGGACACTTCCACAAAAACTGGGGCAACGACAACATGCGCAAACTGATGCTGAATGCGATTCTTTGGGTCGCAAAAGTTGAAGTGCCAGCCCAGGGCGTGGAATCCGTCGTGACTGAAGACGACCTGAAACAGAATCTCGATCCAAAAGGCCAGCGCCGCTGACGCCAGCCGTAGAAAGGGTTGAAGTTGAGCTAAAGTTTGCGGGCGAAAGACTGCTGTGATCGAACGCTGTCAGAAGTTGAGGCCGTTGCGCCGCCCGACGGTATTGTTCCAGTGGTCACAACGCTGCGCAATTTGCTTCAGCCGAGCCCACCTGCTGGTTCCGCAAGTCGCTCGCGGGTGGCGTGACGAAGCCAGCGAACGACCTTCACGCTGCGTTGCGTCGCCCACCGGGAGATTCGGGGACACCTGACAATAGAATCTGCGGAGAGTCGATTGGTGCGGATCTTCATGAGGTTCGCGCCGGAAATTCCATATGCTATCCCCCGCTCCAACACCCCATCCGGCAGCATTATATTTTGAGTCAACTCGGAGCCAACTCGCATCACAAACTAGAACTTGCGTCGTGAGTGAAGCTCACTAATCTTTGGGCGCACTGGAAGCGGCGGGGTAGCCAAGTGGTAAGGCAGGGCTCTGCAAAAGCCTTATGCGTCGGTTCGATTCCGACCCTCGCCTCCAATTCGAAGTGGTTGGTAGAGGAGGAGTTGGGAAGCTTGAAAACCAAAGTGTGTATGAAACTGTGTATGACTCCGGCCAGTGCGCCGCAAAGCATCCAGTAGTCACACAGCAAGCTCCCAGTACTCATTAACGCGTCGGAACGGTTCTATGAGAGGCTCGACACATGAGCCATGAAAAACCGTTACCGCATCTATTGCCGTGAAAACGGCACCTTCTATTCGTTCGATACCGTCACGAAGAAACGAGAAAGTTTGGAGACAAAGGACCAGGCAGAAGCAACTCGCCTCGTCAACGCACAGAACGAAGCCTGCAAGCAACCGGTCATCAATCTCCAGATCGCCCAGGTCTATTTGCAGCACAGCGATCCTGATTTTGCCAAACGCACCTGGCAGCTTGTCATGGACGAAATGGGCAAGCTG
>CAMLLE010000208.1 GCA_946480555.1 uncultured Verrucomicrobia subdivision 3 bacterium | reverse complement strand
GGTGCGGCCAGGACAAACCATCGTGTTCATCGGAGCGTCCGGCGTGGGCAAATCCACATTGATCAATCAGATCTACGGCGACGAGATCCTGCCAACGACTGAGGTCCGCGAGAGCGACGCGAAGGGCCGCCACACGACGACGTGGCGCGAGTTGATCGTGCTGCCGAACGGTGGGCTGGTGATCGACACACCGGGCATGCGGGAGTTTCAGATGTGGCTTTCAGGCGAGACAGCGCAGGATGCTTTCGCGGATATCGAGGAGGTCGCGCTGCGATGCCACTTCCGCGATTGCAGTCACACCGTGGAGAAGCGTTGCGCGGTGGTGGAAGCGCTGGAAAAGGGTGAATTGCCGCGCGAACGTTACGACAACTTTGTGAAGGTGAAGCGCGAATTGAGGTTTCTCAATGACGCCGCCCGCCAACGTCAATGGGTGGAACGAAAACGCGCGCGCGGTGCCGAAAGAAGCCGTGCCGCCAGCGCGCCGGTGAAGACGAACATCGAACCCTGATACTCCCCAGGTAGCGAGTCGCTCCGCCCGCGCCGATCAGGCGGGTGATTTGGGCGCACTTGGGCGCGCCCTCCGCTTCGCAAAATTACACCAGCGGCTTGCCGGAGTTCTCGCTGAACTCGATCGATTCACCGGGCTTCATCAGGTGCAAACGACGGCCTGCTTGCTGAAACTTCGCCAGCGCTTCGCGATGATCGATCTTGATCGGCGGGAAGGTGTCGAAGTGAACGCCGACCACTTCGCTGCAATTCACGAAGTCAGCCGCTTTCACCGCGTCCTCCGGTCCCATCGTGAAGTTGTCGCCGATGCACAGGACGGCGAATTTCAGCTTGGTCGATTCACCGATGAGCTTCATGTCCAGCGTGAGCGCGGTGTCGCCTGAGTAATAGAAATTGCCTTCAGCGGTTTCGATGACGAAGCCCCCGGGATTCCCGCCGTAGCTGCCGTCGGGCATGCTGCTGGAGTGAATCGCGTTCACATACTTGGCGCGGCCGAAGTCGAACTTGAAAGCACCGCCGTGGTTCATTCCGTGCGTTTTTTGGACGCCCTGACCCGTCATCCAATTGCAGACTTCGAAGCTGCTGATGATCATGGCGCCAGTGCGTTTTGCAATCGTGGCAGCGTCGGCGACGTGATCCACGTGCCCGTGGGAAAGCAGGATGAAATCGGCGGCGAGCGTGTTGATGTCGATGTCTTTGGCGAGGTCATTGGGCGTGATAAAAGGGTCGAAGAGCAGCGTGTGTTTGCCCGTTTGAACGGAGAATGCCGAGTGTCCGTAGTAGGTCAGTTTCATAAGCCTTGGAAGTTGAACCGTGGAACTATTCCCACGCGCAACGCAGCGGGTCAATTCTCCAAATTGGCTCAGGTTTTAACGCAGAGGCGCAGAGAAAACCAATTCCTCGAACGAGAGGATGATTGCTTCAACGACGGTGCCGCGCCTTTTGCGGCGCGCGCGGAGCGACGCGCCCTCCCCTTGCATGGAACTCAAAAAGAAAAACGGCCGAAAGCGCGATGCCTTCGGCCGTTTGTGAAGTGATTTCAGGTTACGCAGCAGCTTCTTCTTCCGCTTCAAGGAAGCCTTGGAGATGGCGGACGCGTGTCGGGTGACGCAGCTTGCGCAACGCTTTGGCCTCGATCTGGCGAATGCGCTCGCGGGTCACGTTATACATCTTGCCGATTTCCTCGAGCGTGCGTTCGTAGCCATCGATAAGGCCGAAACGCATTTCGAGAATCTTGCGTTCGCGCTCGGTCAACGTGGTGAGCACGTCGCCCAGCTTTTCCTTCAGCAGGCTGTAGCTCGTGACGTCGGACGGATTCTCCGCCGACTTGTCTTCGATGAAATCGCCCACGCTGACGTCGCCTTCGTCGCCCACCGGCGCGTGCAGGGAAATCGGTTGTTGCGCCATCTTCAGCAGCGAGTTGATGCGGCTGACCGGCATGTGCATTTCGTCGGCGAGCTCTTCCGGGGTTGGCTCGCGGCCAAGCTCCTGGGTGAGCTGCTTCTGCGCACGCCAGAGCTTGTTCATGATTTCGATCATGTGCACCGGAATACGGATCGTGCGGGCCTGATCGGCAATCGAGCGCGTGATGGCCTGGCGAATCCACCAGATCGCGTAGGTGGAGAACTTGTAGCCGCGGCGATATTCGAACTTCTCGACGCCCTTCATCAGGCCGATGTTGCCTTCCTGAATCAAATCGAGAAACGACTGGCCGCGGTTCGTGTATTTCTTCGCGACGGAAACGACGAGGCGCAAGTTTGCTTCCGCCATGTGCGTCTTGGCTTGTTGCGCCCGGTCGGCGGCGAGCTTCAAGTCGTCGAAAGACTTGTAAAACTCTTCGCGCGACATGCGGACGAAAAGCTCCAGCGTCGCGATCTTGGATTTCTCCGCTTCGATTTCCGCTGTGCGGAACTGGGCCTTGGGCATGTGTTCCAGTTCCTGGATGCGGCGCAGGCTCGCCTGGAACTTCTCGTGGACGTTGCCCGCCACAACGATCATTTCCTCGATGACCTTCTGCTTGTAATAAAACTTCGGGAACATCGCCTGAAGCTTCTTGTCGAGCTTCTGGAGTTCCTTCTGCATGGCTTCGCGACGGCCTTTCTGGGCCATCTTGCGCCAGCCGAGAAACTTCGTGTCCACTTCGGTATCCATCGCCCGAACCTTCTTGATGAGGATGCGAAGGTTCTTCAAATGCCGATCGCGATTGGCGACCTGCTTGTCCACGATGACGCGGTCGAAGCGTTCCTTAGGCGGTTCGGAAAGCAGCTTTTCGGCGATCGCGATGTGTTCCTTCGCCGCGAATCCGAGGCTGTAAACAATGCGCTTCATTTCCAGTTCGGCGTCTTCGATCTTCTTGCAGATCTCGACTTCCTGCTCGCGCGTGAGCAACGGAACCTTGCCCATCTGGTTCATGTACATCCGGACGGGGTCGTCCAAAATCTCCAGGCGGGAATCCTCGTCAGCTTCTTCCGGTTGCGCCGGCTTGGCGCGTTCGACTTCGGCTTGGTCAACGATCTCGACTTCCAGCGTACGGAGTTTGGTGTAGAGCTCGTCGAGGTCGTCCGGACTCAGGTTGTCCGGGAGGACATCGTTGATGTCATCGTAAGTGACGTAACCATTCTCCTGCGCGAGGTGCAGAAGAGTTTTTATGGTTTCAGTGAGATCGACCGAGGCTCCGGGAACACCCAGAGAAGGAGGAGTTGCTTGGGGATTGGGTGGCTGTTGAACTGGCATTTTAGACGGCGAAGATGTTTTTGACTGGCCATTATCGCTCTTCTGGCCATGGGAAATCTTGATCGGCTTCACCTCCGCCTTGGGCGGGAGATGACTGGCGGACTTGCTGGAAATGATGAACCGCCGGCGCACCGGGCGGGCGGGTTCTTTAGGAGCGACAACACGCTCTTTCCCGCGCGCGGGGCGCTTGGACTGACTGCTCGACGATTTCGTCGTTTTCTTGTTCAGCATAAATACTATGACGCACCCAGCCGGGTTTAGTTCAGAAATTCTCGTCCTTTGACGCAGAAATCCGACCGGGGCTCGTTTCGCTAAGCTTGCCCGCCACAGGCGTTTGAAGACTGCAAACACCGGAAGACTGATGCTGACGAAGAATACACCAGCAGGGTCTTCTCGCAAATCGCCGCACGTGATTTCTCGACGAACTCACGCAATCAGCTTCGCCGGGCTACCGGGCGAGCGACGACTCCACCACACAGGCATTTACGTTGCAAGGAATAAAAATGACATTTTGTCGCGCGGCTAATCGGGATTTCGGCAGACAAATCCAGTTGACCGAAATGAGCTGCTTGGACCGTTCAACCTCCCTCACGAAACGGGCGTGCGGCTGGATTCTGGGCAAAAAGCGCAAGGGCCTTCTGAGCCTTCGCACGTTCCCGTTGAAGGCTGCACGATTCGGCGAGCTTGGGGTTCGTTCCCCACTGGAAAACCTGAAGTTTCGGCCGAACTTCCGACAACGTTGGACGTTAACGATTTATGAGAACCAGCCATTTCGATGATCTCAAGCGCCACACGCGGGATCTGCGCCACAGTGAACCCCGACCGGCGGAACAGGAATTAGGCGGACTCCAGGGTGGCGCCCGCGTTTTGGATAAATGCCGGGCGACGCTCCTCGGCGTCCAGGGCGATTACCAGTTTGGTTGCCCATTCGACCGTTCCTTCGCCCGCAATGCCGGTATCCACTTGGATGAGTTCAAGGAAATGGTCGCCACCGGGGCCTCCGATGAGCAGGTGGCTGACTGGCTTCGACTCCATGCGCATCAGCCGCTCAAGGTATGAAACGCCCCTTGGAGGAAGCCGTGGAATTGTTGCGCGACCTTTCTCGTCGCAATGAAACCCGCATCGAACCCGAGCTTCACCGGGCCTTGAGCCTTATCGCAGACAGTTTACACCGCCCGGAACAGCGACTCGACCGAATGGAAACCGAATCTGTGCCGCGCGTTGCTTCTCATCGACAGCTGCGCCTGGCACCGTGGAACACCATCCCTACAACCGCATGAAACTCGAGAGCGAATACAAAGAACGGAACGGACATCCGATCAACCTGCAATGGCACGCAGTCTTTGGCGCCAGCATGATCGCTGCAATCGTCCTGATGATCGTGCCGCGGGCGAGCCCTTGGTCAGGGCTGACGTTCTTTGCGCCGGTCGTGATGGGTCGTGTCCTGCCGGACAATTTAATGATGCCCATTACCGTTTCGAAGATTCTGCACCTCCTGCTCGCGTTCGGTTACGGGTTTATGATCTCAATCGTCGTGACTCGAATCACGCAGCTTTACGCGGTTATCACCGGTGCAATTCTCGGACTCGTGCTCTATTTCATCAACTTCACCGTCGTCAGCATGGCTCTCCCGCAACTCATCGGGGATGAGCCCGTTGTGGCGTTCACGCACATGTTTTTCGGTGGAATTGTCGGCGGTGCCTATCGCGGATTGCTGAAACGGCGGGTGCAACAGGCGGACTGAAGCTGAGCAAATGGCATCGCAGGCAGGTACAACATGCTGACCTGCGGCTGCTCATCGCACGCCGGCGCGCGACCTTCACGTTGCTTCCAAAAACTGAAATGCGCGAGATGACCCACTCGGGGTACTGAAGTCGCGTCGACGCCGCGTTCCGCCTGCATAATAACTCGTGGCAGCGATCCGTAAGCGCCTCGTTTCGCGCGATCGGACAATTGCCTTGCGGGTAAGACCCCATCTTTATATGGTGGCGCTGCCTTATGGCAGCCATTGGACGATTCCAAAAGGGCGACGAGATCTTCTACGCAAAAGCTGTGGATGGGGAATTGTTCCGAGTGCGTGGAGATGTTTTCGGCTCGCCATCCTTCGACCGCAAACCCACCCCGCTGAAAGGCGTTCGCACGCTGACGCCAGTGGTGCCATCGAAAATCATCGCCATCGGCCTGAACTATGCCGACCACGCACGCGAACTTCAACAGGCAGTTCCCAAGGAACCTCTCTTCTGGCTCAAGGCTACCACTTCGTTGATCCCGGATGGCGCAAAGATCGAAATTCCCTTTTCCAGCCACCGGACGGATTTCGAGGCCGAACTTTGCATTGTGATTGGCCGGCGCGTTCGAAACGTCACCCCCGCTGCCGCTGCGCGTTACATCTTCGGATACACCTGTGCGCAGGACATCAGCGATCGCACCATTCAGAACAGCGAAAGCCAGTGGACGCGCTGCAAGTCGTTCGACACGTTCACACCACTGGGTCCGTACGTGGAGACCAAAGTCGATCCGCACGACCTTACCATTCAGCTCTTTCAAAACGGCCAGCTGCGCCAGAATTCCAATACCAGCCAGCTGATCTTCAACTGCTATGACATCGTCAGTTTCGTTTCAACCAACATGACGCTGTTGCCGGGTGACATCATTCTGACCGGCACACCTTCAGGAGTTGGTCCGATTGAATCCGGCGATCGTTTGGAAGTCCGCATTCAAGGGCTCGCCCCATTGGTGAACACGGTGAAGTAAGCCGCGGTTCGATTCCCAGTTCGTGGCACTCAAATCCCCAGCCCTGCTGCCAGTTCGCGTTCCGTCTTCAGTCTTAATT
>CAMLLE010000207.1 GCA_946480555.1 uncultured Verrucomicrobia subdivision 3 bacterium | reverse complement strand
ATGAAATCCTTGTGCGTGCGCGGGGGGTGACTGGCTTGGAGAGCGGTCATGGGTGGATGGGGGAAACATTCAACAATGAACATTCAACATTCAACGCTGAACCTGAATTCCCAGTAGGAGACGACGTAAGGAGTCTCAAACTTTGGAGAGAATAGAGACTCCTCACGTCGTCTCCTACGGATGGAATGATTTGGCGCCAGTTCATTTCGAATTCCCGGCCGGCGTTTGCACGGCTGGTTTTTGCGGCCGTGATTCGAGATCGTCGGGCTTGCGTTGCCAGCGTTGTTTCAAGTTCCGGAACTGCTCCGGCAAACCGATGATTCCCTTCGGCATGAAGAGCGTGACAAAAATGAACAATACGCCGAGCAAGTATGGCCACAGTTCCGCCATCGCATGCGTCGCGTAGCTCTTGAGCGCGTTGATGCCGACCGCGCCAATGATCGGTCCCAGCATGCTACCGCGTCCGCCGACCGCCACCCACACGACTGCTTCGAGCGATTTCTCCGGCGACATTTCGCTGGGATTGATGATACCCACTTGCGGCACGAACAGTGCGCCGCCAAGGCCGGCGATGATCGCGGCAACAACGAAGACGAACAGTTTGAAGTTGGCCGTGGCGTAGCCGGAAAACAGCACCCGATTTTCCGAATCGCGAATGGCGCGCTGGATCAGGCCGAACTTCGTTGAAGTGAGCCATCGGCAGAACAAATACACTGCCAGCAACAGCAGGCCCGAGCAGATGTAAAGCGTGCGTTTCGTGGCTGGAGAATTCACGTCGTAGCCGAGAATGAACTTGAAGTCGGTCAGGCCGTTGTTCCCGCCGAAGGTGAAGTCATTGCGGAAAAACATCAGGCAAGCGGCGTAGGTGAGCGCCTGGCTGAGGATCGAGAAATACACGCCCTTGATGCGCGAGCGGAACGCGAGGAAGCCGAAGATGTAAGCGACAACAGCCGGAACGATCACGATCATTGCGGCGGCGAACCAGAACTGCTTGAAAGGAATCCAGTGCGGCGGCAGCCCGCCGGTTTCCGGATACTTCGCGGCGAAATCCAGGAACACCATGAAGTCCGGGATGTCGGCCTTGTATTGCCCTAGCTTGCCGACTTTCAGCATCAAATACATGCCAAGCGCGTAGCCGCCGAGCGCGAAGAAAAGGCATTGGCCGAGGCTCAGCAGGCCGGTGTAACCCCAAAGCAGATTCACGCCCAGCGCGAGGACGGCGTAGGTGAGGTATTTGCCGTAAAGGCTGAGGGTGAACGAGCTGATGTGCAACGGACTCTCCGGCGGCACAAACGCATTGAGACACGGCAGCAGCACCAGGCCGATGAAGGCGAGCGCGCCGATGACCCAAAGTTCGCGTTGTTTGAAAGGAAACGTCATTTCGGATTTGCGATTTACGATTTACGAATTGCCGGTCATGGAACGTGCTCTCCTATCCGTCCAAGCTGCGGCTGCGGGTGACGAAGATTCCGTTGGGCCGCCATTGCAGGAACAGGATGATTGCTGCGAGCACCGTGATCTTGCCCAGCACCGCGCCCAGCCACGGCTGCAAGATTTGATCCGTGACGCCCACACCGAGCGAGGCAGAGACCGTTCCAACAAGATTCCCCACACCTCCGAGCACCACGATCATGAAACAATCGATGATGTAGCTTTGGCCAAGGCTCGGGCCGACGTTTGCGATTTGCGACATGCAGCAGCCGGCCATTCCCGCGAGGCCCGAGCCAAACATGAACGTCATCATGTTCACGCGATCGGTCCGCACACCCATGCACGAGGCCATGTTGCGATTCTGCATCACGGCGCGGATCTGCAATCCCAGCGACGTCCGCGTGAGCAGCAGGTAGGTGCAAAGGACGATGAACAACGCGAAGCCGATCACGAACACCCGGTTGTAGGCGAACAGCA
The DNA here is from genome assembly GCA_946480555.1 of uncultured Verrucomicrobia subdivision 3 bacterium. The sequence continues at coordinate 4,194 of CAMLLE010000207.1, read as the reverse complement.
CATCGTGAATGACGTAGCTGCCCTGGAGAAACGAAGGCGAATTCACCTGCACGTTGGCAGCGCCGAACGTGTGCCGGAAAACCTGCTGCAACACGAGACTCACGCCCCACGTTGCCAGCAGCGATTCCAGCGGCCGCTTGTAAAGGAACCGGATGACACCGCGTTCCAGCGCCAGCCCGACGAGCGCGGCGGTTATGAACGATGCGATCAAGGCGACGATGAAGTAGGAATTGAATGCTGCGCCAACGAAACCCAAACCAGGGATGGAAACCGATTTGCCGAACAGCGAAAACAAGAGGCCCGTTCCAAAAATGCTCTGAACGACGTAAGCCGTGTAAGCGCCGACTGCCATGACTTCGCCGTGCGCCATGTTGATGACGCCCATCAAGCCGAACGTGATCGCCAGTCCGAGCGCCGCGACCAGCAGCACCGCGGCGAGGCTGAGTCCGCGGAACGCCGTGCCGAACAGGTTGCCCCACCAGATGTAGTTTTCGATCTCCCCAACGGCGAGCAAGGTCGCGCGCGCGAGTTCGGGCGGCGCTTTGGAACCCTGGCCGGTGAGCTTCTTTTGCAAATCTTTGAGGAACTCGAGGCCGTTGATCGATCGGAGCTCGCCCAGTTTTTTCACCGCCGCGATCTGCACGTTTGTGTCCGTGGAAGTCGCTTCCGTCAGTGCGACTGCCTCGTTCAAGACTTTCACGACTTCGGCGTCCTTCTCGGACTTCAGTCGATCCTGGAAGTAAGGCAAATACTCTGCGTTCTGCTCCTGGCCCAGTTTGATCACGGCATCACGCCGCATTTTGGGAACTGGATTTCCGATGGCGAACAAGTCGAGCGTGGTCTTGATGGCGCGGCGCAGTTTGGAGCTGTTGTCGATGGCGGTGAGATCGCTTGGGAGAAACCAGATCGGTTCGCCGTCAGTTCCTTTGAGGAACTGGCCCGAAGTGATGTCGATGCCTTTGGCTTTGCCGGCGGAATCCAGTTGAGCGTCGAGCAGGAAAGGGATTTTCGGGCCGGTTTCGGGAGCGTGCAGGTAAAGTTCGCCAACGCGCCAGGCGGATAACCCACGGGAAATCATTTCATCGCCGCTGGCGTTCACCAGTTCCTTGACCAGCGCGATCTGCTCGGCTTGATCTTCGCTCAACGCGGCCCGGCTGAGAATGGAGCGGTGTTCGTTGGTGCTGGTTTGCGCTTCGGCGCGGAGCAATGACAGGGCGATCGCCAGAACAACCGCGAGCACGAGGAAACGATCGCCGCCGGTCCACAAGATACTTCCTGCGGAGGTGTGCACCTGGACGGCGCGCGAACCCGCTGGCGCGGACGCCTGCGCTGCGATGGCGGTGGCCGGAGCGGAATTTCCACGATGGACGTGAAGCCTGCGCTCACGAACTCCGGGCACACTGAGGGCGCGGTTGAAACAATTCACGGTTGTTGGGTTGGTTGTGTTGGGTCCGCAAAGGGGAGGCGGGCCGAAACCCGCCTCCTTGAATTCTGAACTATTCCTGGAGGAACTATTTCAGAAAGCTATTTCAGGAATTTTTCGCTGAACGGTTCGCCAGCCACACCGTTGTAGGTCTTGATGACCTTGAACTGGCCGTTCGCCAAAGTTTCGCCGATGAACACGTTGTTCACGAGGTGGTGATTGTCCTGCATGGTCACTTCGCCAGCGGGGCCCTTGAACTTCTGGCCGATCAGCGCCTTGCGAACCGCGTCCACTTCAAACGTGCCCGCCTTCTCGACGGCTTGCTTCCAGAGATTCACACCGATGCGGGAGAGGTTCATCGGGCTGCAGGTGACGCGGCCTTTGGGATCGACACCGCTGACCTTGTAATCCACGCCCGTGACCTTCGGATCCTTGAGCCACTCCATGAAGTCTCTCACGAACTTGGTGTTCTCCGGCGTCTTGAGCGACATGAAATAGGTCCAGCAACCGAGCTGGCCGACGAGGTCCTTCGCGGGCAAACCGCGGAATTCGTCTTCAGAAATCGAGAACGAAACGACCGGGCAATTTTCAGAAGTCAAACCGGCGTTGGCATATTCTTTGAAGAACGGAACGTTCGTGTCACCGTTCAGCGTGCTGATCACGCAAGCGTTGCCGGAGGCGGCGAACTTCTTGATGGCGGCGACGATCGTCTGGTAATCGGTGTGACCGAAGGGCGTGTAAATCTCGATGATGTCTTCCTCTGGGATGCCTTTGCTCTTGAGGTACTGCTTCAGGATTTTGTTCGTCGTGCGCGGATAGACGTAGTCGGAGCCGAGCAGGTAGAATTTCTTTTTGCCTTCCGCGAGCATGTAATCAACGGCCGGAATCGCCTGCTGATTCACGGCTTCGGCGGTGTAGAAAATGTTCTTGGAGAGTTCCTCGCCTTCATACTGCACCGGGTAGAAGAGCATGCCGTTGTGGCGTTCGAACACCGGGAGCACGGATTTGCGGCTCACGGAAGTCCAGCAGCCGAACACGACGGCGACCTTGTCCTTCACGAGCAATTGCTCGGCTTTTTCGGCAAAGAGCGGCCAGTTCGAAGCCGGATCCACGACGACCGGTTCGATCATGTATTTCTTTTCGCCGACCTTCACGCCGCCGGCTTTGTTGATTTCATCGAACGAAAACAGCAACACGTCCTTGAGCGAGGTTTCGCTGATGGCCATCGTGCCGGAGAGGGAGTGGAGCACGCCGACTTTGACCGTGTCGGCAGCCTGAGCGCCAACCGCGAGGGCGGCAGCGCTGACCGCGAGGAGGGTTTTCTTGAGGAAGGACAGCTTCATGTTTGAGTGCGTTTGTTTGGGTTTGGTTCTGACTGCGCCGGTGCAGCGGCACCGTTCACGCAAGGCAAACCGCCGTCAGCTATAACGGCAGCGCAGCCAGCGGCGGTTTAGCACTGGATGTGCCACGGGCGAGATTTCACGGGAACACGCTGTTTTGTGCGGGAACACGCGCATCGAAGAACTGCATTCATGGAAAGGATGAGTATCAATTTGCACAGGCAGGCTATTCCTGAACAGCGCTTATCGGGTCTTCACCTGATTTTGAACTTCAAAATGAAACCGTCGGCGGGACGTTGGAATGAGGAAGCGAACTTCCCTTTCCAGCCCCCGCTTCGACGGCGAAAGGTGAATAGAACCCGCTGCAAATGCCGCTTCTGCGGCATTCTGCGCGGATTGAACCTCGTCCGCCAGGTCTCGAAATGCACATGGTGAGTGCGCGGAAATCCATGAATCCGGACCGGGTTCGCATGTCGGCAGAACAAAGAGAGGCACTGATTTTGCTTGGGCCAGCATGAACCGAAAACGGCGCGTAGTGTCGCCGTCTCAAACCAAAACCTAAAACAAACAAACTATGAACATCAGCAAATGGACGCAGGTCCTGTTAGGCGCAGGTCTAATCACCCTTCCCGCCGTGGCTCAGGCGCAGGAAACGCCTTCCGTTCTCACCGCGGTTTCATCCACCACGTTGAGTGGATATATCGACACGTCGGCCATCTGGAAGGTCGGCACCGGCAACGCCAACATGCCTGGCCGTGTTTATGATGACGCCGAAGAGCAGGACGGCTTCAACCTGAACGTCGTGAGCCTCTCGCTCACCAAGCCGCTCGATGAAGGCGAATGGTCTGCCGGTTACAACGTGCAGATGCTCATCGGCCCGTGGGCCACAGAACGCGGAACGCGTTCGATCATCGGCGCCGGTGGCGACATTGCCCTGAACGAAGCAGTCATCCTGCTCCGCGCCCCGGTCGGCAATGGCATCGATTTCAAGATCGGCCAGTTCGGCACCTACAACGGCTACGAAGCGTTCGACACCTACAAGAATCCGAACTGGAGCCGCTCCTACGGCTTCTTTATCGAATCCTCCGCGCACACCGGCATCTCGGCCAGCTACAAGTTCAATGACGTGCTGAGCGCCTCGGTTGGCGTCGGCAACATCGCTGGGTTCAACAACGCTTCGGACGCGAAGTCCTCGATCGAATCGAAGAAGGCTTACCTCGGTATCCTGACCTTCACCGCTCCGGAAAGCTTCGGCTTCATGCAAGGAGCGACGCTCTCCGCTGGTTACACCTACGGCGATGCCGTCACCGCTGGCGGCACCGGCAACGTCTCGGGAATTCCGACGGGCGCGCGCTGGAGCCAGGGCAACCTTTACATCGGCGGCGCCATTCCGCTGCCCGTCACGGGCCTGAGCCTCGGCCTGGCGTATGA
>CAMLLE010000206.1 GCA_946480555.1 uncultured Verrucomicrobia subdivision 3 bacterium | reverse complement strand
CCAGCAGATGCAGGATTTGCGGTTGCTCGACCTGGCAAATCGCAAAGGCAAGGCGCCGGGCGGCTATCAATCCACGCTCGCGGAATCGCGCCTGCCCTTCATCTTCATGAATGCGGTCGGGCTTCAACGCGACGTCGAAACCATCCTTCACGAAGCTGGCCACGCGTTTCATGCGCTCGCGACGCGCGACGAAGATTTATATGCCTATCGCAACGCGCCGATTGAATTCTGCGAAGTCGCATCGATGAGCATGGAACTGCTCGGCAACGAGTTCATCGAGGAGTTCTATTCGGCGGACGATGGCAACCGCGCGCGCAAAGCGCATCTCGAAAGCGTGCTGGGAGTGTTTCCGTGGATCGCGACCGTGGATGCGTTTCAGCATTGGATTTACACGCATCCGGGTCACACGCGATCCGAACGCTCGCTCGCCTGGCTTTCGCTGATGGACCGGTTCGGCGGCGATGTGGATTGGAGCGGCTACGACAAGAGCCGCGCGTATCTCTGGCACAAGCAGCTCCACATCTTCCTGCATCCGTTCTACTACATCGAATACGGCATCGCTCAGCTGGGCGCGCTGCAAGTGTGGGCAAATTCGAAGAAGGACAAGGCCGGCGCGCTGAACGCATACAAGAAATCACTTCAACTCGGCGGCGCGCGTCCGCTCCCGGAACTCTTCAGCGCCGCGGGGGCGAAGTTCCAGTTCGATGCGAAAACAATCAAACCGCTCGCGGAACTGGCAAGAGCTGAACTGGCTAAGCTCGGCTAGCAACGCAATCAATTCTGCGATCACCCATCTCGTCCCATGCGAATCCTCGTCACTGGCGGAACTGGATTCGTGGGGCGAAATGTGGCCGGGGAACTTCGGCGCCGCGGACATGAAGTTGTGTTGCTCGCAAGAAATCCCAAATCGCCGCGCGTTGCCGGGTTTGCGCGGCAGCATCAGGCAGAATTGCGGCGCGGCGATGTCACAGATGCCTCCAGTCTTGCCGACGTTTGCACTGCGATCGATGGCGTGATTCATCTCGTCGGCATCATCAGTGAAACTCGAAGGCAGACATACGAGACGGTTCACATAGAAGGAACGCAATACATCCTCAAGGCCGCGAGCCGCGCCGGCATTCGCAAGTTCGTTCACATGAGCGCGCTCGGGACGCGGCCAGACGCCTGCGCGCGTTATCATCAATCCAAGTGGGCGGCGGAAGAACTGGTCCGGAGCAGCGGTCTGGATTGGACGATCTTTCGTCCGTCGATCATCTACGGGCCCGGCGATGGATTTGTGAATCTATTCGCGCTGATCAGTCGCTGGTCGCCGGTTGTTCCGGTGATGGGAAAAGGCGAGACGCGCTTTCAACCGATCCCAGTTGAGGCAGTTGCCAGGGCGTTTGCATCTGCGTTGGAATCGCCGCAAACCGCGCGCACAACGTTCGATCTTTGCGGCGCCGAGACACTGACCTTGGAACAGGTGATTGACGCAATTCTCAAAGTCACCAAACGCAAGCGGCTGAAGCTTCACATTCCCTTCCCTCTTGCGAAAATCCAAGCGCGGTTGATGGAACTAATGTTTGGCGCGATCGGCAAAGCTCCTCCATTGAACCGCGATCAACTGCTCATGTTGCAGGAAGACAATACTGGCGACGGTCAGCCCGCCGCGGCTCTGTTTGGCTTTGCCCTTCCGACGTTCGAATCGGGCATTCGGCGTTACCTGCGGGCATAGCTGAAAACTTCAAAACAGGTCCTCGTTGGACTGAACCCGGGCACACGCCCAAGCGTGGATCTCAACTTTTGAAACGTCGGACAGCGGGAATCACAGCTGCGGAGCAGCGTCAGAAAGTAGCCCACGGCGGGAGCCGTGGGAAAACGTTCGGCGGAATCGAGAGCCCCGGAAGGGGCGAAAGAACATGGCGTTACCGGCTCTGCCGCCGCTCCGCGGCTCAAATTGTCCACCATTTCGTCCCACGGCTCACGCCATGGGCTACTTGCTAACGCCACTCCGTGGCTGGGAGCCCCACAGATATTGAATTGCACCCGCGCTCGTCTCGTTCCATTCCCGTTTCTGTTCTTGATTTCCCGGCCTTTCGAGCTTTTCCTCTGGGCTTTCATTTATGGCTTACAAAGACGTCACCCCGCCCGCTGGCGGCAAGATTTCCATCCAGAACGGGAAGCTCTCTGTTCCCGAAAACCCGATCGTTCCCTTCATCCGCGGCGACGGCACCGGCCCCGACATCTGGGCCGCGAGCGTGCGCGTCTTCGATGCCGCGGTGCAGAAAGCCTACGGCGGCAAGCGCAAGATTTCCTGGTTCGAAGTGTTCGCCGGTGAAGCCGCGAAGAACAAGTTCGACAACTGGCTTCCAGACGACACCGTCGAAGCGTTCAAAGAATACCTCGTCGGCATCAAAGGACCGCTCACGACTCCGGTCGGCGGCGGCATTCGCTCGCTGAACGTGGCGCTGCGCCAGATGCTCGATCTCTACGTCTGCCTGCGTCCGGTGCAGTGGTTCACGGGTGTGCCCTCACCTGTGAAACATCCGGAGAAGGTGGACATGGTCATTTTCCGTGAGAACACGGAAGACATTTACGCCGGCATCGACTTCGAAGCCGGAAAGGAACAGGCGCTCAAGACAATCGAGTTCCTGAAAGCCAATTATCCGAAGGAGTTTAAGAAAATTCGCTTCGGCGAAACCGCGGACGTCGTCGGCATCGGCATCAAGCCGGTCAGCAAACCTGGCACCGAACGCCTCGTGCGTTCCGCGATCCAATACGCCATCGCAAACAAACGCAAGAGCGTCACGATCGTACACAAGGGGAACATCATGAAGTTCACCGAAGGCGCGTTCCGCGACTGGAGCTACGCGCTGGCAAAGAGTGAATTCGGCGCGGTTGAGATCGACGGCGGTCCGTGGTGCAAGATTCCGGAAGGCAAACCGGGCGCCGGGATCGTCATCAAGGACGCGATTGCTGACATCGCGTTGCAGCAGGTGCTGACGCGTCCGACCGACTTCGACGTGATTGCTACCTTGAACTTGAACGGCGATTACCTGAGTGACGCGCTCGCCGCGCAGGTCGGAGGCATCGGCATCGCTCCCGGCGGCAATATCAATTACCTCTCCGGCCATGCGATCTTTGAAGCCACGCACGGCACGGCGCCGAAGTACGCGAACAAGGACGTCGTGAATCCGGGCTCGGTGGTGCTCTCCGGCGAGATGATGTTGCGCTACCTGGGCTGGACTGAAGCCGCGGACCTGATCTTGAAAGGCCTGAACGGGGCGATCGGCAGCAAGCGCGTGACTTACGACTTCGCGCGCCTGATGGAAGGCGCAACTGAGATCAAGTGCTCCGAGTTCGGCACGAGCATCATCGACAACATGTGATTTGTAGCGGCGGTCTGTGACCGCCGACATTTCGACACAACGGCTGCCAGCGATGGCAGCCGTTTTCGTTGGTGGGACCCGAGTCGAGCGCTGTGGGGAGACGTCAGTTGGATTGGGGAGCGCAGGTGTCCCGCCTGCTGTTTTTGGCGTCCCGCCAAAAACGTTCGAGCGCATGACCCGGCACCGATCGGTTTGTCATCTCACATCACAGGTCCAGTCGGCGAGACGCCGACCGGTGCAACCGGGACGGTTGCGCTCCCATTTGTTCAGACAGCCCGGTCCGTGTTCAAAAGATCCCGCGCCTGATTCGTGATCGCGGCGACGACGGGGTGCACGATGCGCCGTTCGCAAGTGATGGCGTGGAACTGCAGACGGCAGTCGTCGGTTTGCCCGATCACCTGAAAGCCGTAATGCTCCATTGCATCCTTCGCCGCAATGGTGGGAACGGCTACAAAACCGCGGCCTTCCAGCGCCATTACTTTCATCAAAGCGAGGTCGTCGAATTCAGCCACCACGCGCGGTTCGAGACGCTGGTTGTTGAACCAGGTCTCGAGCGCCCGCCGGAAAGCGGTGTTGTCCGCCGGAAACAGTGCCGGTGCCTGGTGCAACGATTTCGGAAAATTCCGTCGCAGCTCAGTCGCAAGCGGCTTTACCGCGCAGAAGGTGGCGCCGCTTTCTCCAAGGGAATGCGCGAACGTTTTGAAACTGAGGCTGCTGGCGGCAGGTTCGTCGGAAAGCACGATGTCGAGGCGGTGGGCGGCGAGCTGAATCAGCAAATCCTCCAGCTTCCCCTCGCGGCAAATGACGTGAACCGGCTGCGACAATCCGAACGCCGGCCGCAGAATTTCATTCGTCACCAGTTTTGGAAATGAATCCACCACGCCTACATACAGGCGCAATGTTCTAGACCCCGGACGCTGCTTGACTGCGTTCACCATTTCACTGCCGAGCGCGAAGATGTCCTCCGCGTAGCCGAACACGATTTGACCGGCGTCGGTGAGCCTGTTGTTACGGCCTTCCCGGCGGAAGAGCTTCTCGCCCAGGGATTCCTCCAGTTCACGAATTTGTTCTGAAATGGACGGTTGCGACACGTGAAGTTTGTCGGCTGCACGCGCGAGGCTTCCTTCCCTGGCCACGGTCCAGAAATACCGCAGGTGATGATAGTTCAGCCATTCCACCGGGCCGATCCTGCTTCGGATTAACCTAACCGTCCATTCGGAAACGCGTATTAGTCCGGGTCGCTTGCTGCGCCTAGTGTTCGCCAAAAGCAAACCAGGCATTTATGAAATTGAACCTCCAGCACTTCAGCATCCGGTCCACCGACGCGCTCGATTCCTGGATTGAACGCCAGCTTTTTGCGCTGGCACCGCTGCGGCAGATTGATGCCGCGCACGTCCGACTGGCTCACAACGGCGAAACCAGCCCGCCCTTCAGTGTGAGAATTCACCTCGCGACTCCCGGTCCGGACATCGTTGCCGAAGGCAGTGATCACACGATTCGTGCCGCGGTGGCAAAAGTCTTCATCGAGCTGCGCGGGAAGATTTCCTCACGGGAAGGCAAGCGCTCGCAGCGGGTCAGGAGCAATCTTTCCTCGCGCGCGGCATCGCTGCGGCACGCCCGCGCGAATTGATCCGGCATCGCATCCACTCAGAAAGGACTCATGAACGAAACTCTGCTGCTCTGGATCGGGTTCAACGTGTTCATCCTCGCGATGCTTGCGTTGGACCTCGGCGTTTTCCACCGCAAAGCCCACGTGGTGTCGCTCCGGGAATCTCTCACCTGGACGGTGGTATGGATCGGTCTGGCGCTGCTGTTCAACGCGGGCGTCTGGCACTATGGAGGAGCCCAGCGTGCGCTCGAGTTCTTCACCGGCTACCTGATTGAGAAATCCCTCAGCGTGGACAACGTTTTCGTATTCGCGCTGCTGTTCTCGTACTTCGCGGTTCCGCCCAAATTTCAGCACAAGGTTCTGTTCTGGGGCATTCTCGGCGCGCTGATCATGCGGGCAATCATGATCGCCGCCGGCGCGGCGCTGATCACACGGTTCTCGTGGATAATCTATCTTTTTGGCGCGTTCCTGATCCTCACAGGCATCAAAATGATCCTCAAGCGCGAGGAGGAGATTCACCCTGAGCGGAACCCGGTGGTGAACTGGTTCAAGCGATTTGTGCCCGTCACGAAGGAGTATCGTGAAGACAAGTTCTTCGTCCGGGAGAATGGGATCCGAATGGCGACGCCGCTCTTCGTGGTGTTGTTGCTCGTGGAATTCACCGACCTGATTTTCGCGGTGGACTCGATCCCGGCGATTTTCGCGGTGACAAAGGATCCGTTCATCGTCTATACGTCCAACATCTTCGCGATCCTGGGTCTGCGGTCCCTCTATTTCGCGCTGGCCGGAATCATGGACCGGTTCCATTACCTGAAGATCGGACTGGGAATTGTGCTGTCGTTTGTTGGAATCAAGATGCTCCTGTCGCACACGCCGTGGAAAATCGACACGCTCGTGTCGCTCGCGGTCGTCGTGATGGTGCTGGCGGCGAGCATTATCTGGTCGCTGCTCCGGCCGAGGCGGATGACGATCCCCCGCTCAGCGGATCGCCAGCGTGCAGCTGAAAAAGTTCACCAGAACGCATGAAGCGCTTCCTGGTTGCGGTGCTGGGAACGTCCGTGCTCCTGATCGGCATTGCCATGATCGTGCTGCCCGGACCGGCGGTGCTGGTGATACCGGCTGGTTTGGCCATCCTCGCGACCGAATATCTTTGGGCGCGCCGCGCGTTGCGTTGGACCCGCCGAC
>CAMLLE010000205.1 GCA_946480555.1 uncultured Verrucomicrobia subdivision 3 bacterium | reverse complement strand
TGTGTAGCTTTTCGCTATTTCCCCCTCGTTAACTTTCGACGTTTGCTTTCTGTTTTTTTTTTCTCCGCTCCCCCGCGCCTCCGCGGTGAACCTCGCGCATTTTTCCGCTCCCACCGTTATTCCACTTGTCAGCCCAAAATCGCAGACCTACAGTGGCCACGAAATCGCCCGAAGCATTTGGAATGATTGAACTGGTTCAGTTTCCGTGGAGTCCGTTCTGCATAGTTCAGCGGCGGATACTCGAATTCTCCGGTGCTTCCTTCAAGATCACCAACATCTCCAGCAGCGATCGCTCGCTCGTCTGGAAACTCTCGCAGGAGCAATACTACGGCGTCCCGATCGTTCGTGATGGTCGCCGCGTTGTGTTTGAGTCCGGCGACGATTCGCAGGACATCGCGAAATACCTCGACGAGAAGTTGAAGCTCGGGCTTTTCCCGCCGCAACTGGAAGGCCTTCAATCGCTCCTCTGGCGCAGCATCGAGAGTCACATCGAAGATTCGACCTTCCGGCTGAACGACATTCACTGGAAGGAATTCGTGCCGAAGTCCGAGCACGTTGCATTCGTCCGGCACAAGGAGCGCAAGTTCGGCCGCGGTTGCCTGGACCGCTGGCGCCGCGAACAGAAGGAATGGCTCGCGAAACTGGAGACGGACCTCATTCCCTACGAGCAGATGCTGCAGCATCAGCCCTTCCTCCTGGGTGAGCGCCCCAGGTTTGTTGACTTTGAACTTTTCGGCATGCTGGGGAATTTTCTTTTCACCGGCCATTATCGATTGCCGAAAGCCCATAAGCAGATCCAGCGGTGGTATCGCCGCATGACTGAAGTTCAATTTGAAAATCCGTGCGCGTGAAAAATTACATCCTCGACACCAACGTCCTTCTCCACGACCCCAACTCCCTGCTCAATTTTGAGGAAAACAACGTCCTCCTGCCGATCGAAGTCCTGGAAGAAATCGATCGCTTCAAACGCGAATCCTCCGAGCTTGGCCAGAATGCGCGGGCGGTGTCCCGCATGCTGGACTCGTTCCGAGGCGAAGGCAGCCTGAACGCCGGCGTGAAGCTCCCCAACGGCGGCAAGCTCAAGATCGTTTTCGAAAAAAACGGGCACACCAACGGCAACGGCCACATCTTCCACGGCGACAGCGTGGACAATCGCATCCTGGCCATGGCCGCCGCGGTGCAGAAAGCGCAGCCGAAGAATCCCGCCGTGCTAGTCAGCAAAGACATCAACCTGCGCATCAAGGCCGATGCGATCGGATTGCAGGCGGAGGATTACGAGACGGACCGGGTTTTCATCAAAGACCTTTACACCGGCATGGTGGAGATTCCTTCCACACCGGAGCAGGTCGCTTCTTTCCGCGCGAACGGCGAACTGGACCTGCCGTCCGGAAAAAAATATTTCCCGAACGAATACTGCACGCTGATCGATCAGACGAATCCCAAGCGCACGGCGTTGACGAAGGTCGATGCCAGCGGAACGAAGCTGATCCCGATCGTGGATTGCCGCGAAGGTGTCTGGGGAATCAAGCCGCGCAATCGCGAACAACATTTCGCCTTTGACGCGTTGCTCGACGATCGCATCAAGCTGGTCACGCTCATGGGCAAGGCCGGCACAGGCAAAACGCTGCTGGCGATGGCGGCGGGTCTGAAACGCGTGGTGCTTGATCGCGAGTTCCGCAGGTTGATTGTGGCGCGACCGACCATTTCAATGGGCAAGGAACTGGGCTTCCTGCCCGGTTCGCTGGACGAGAAACTCGCGCCCTGGATGCAGCCCATTCATGACGCTTTGGAGATGCTCAGCGACTTGAACATGGGCCACGAGCATCGACGCAGCGGCGACCTGATGCGCTCCGGCAGCATTGTGGTGGAAGCGCTCAGCTACATCCGCGGCCGCAGCATCGCGAACCAGTTCATGATCATCGACGAGGCGCAGAATCTCACGCCGCTCGAAGCCAAGACAATCATCACGCGTGTCGGTCACGGCACAAAGGTCGTGTTCACTGGCGACCCGTATCAGATCGACAATCCGTACGTGGATTCCTCCTCCAACGGTTTCAACTACGTGATCAGCCGTTTCCGGACGGAAGCCGTGGCAGCCCACATTGAACTCCAGAAAGGCGAACGGTCGGAGCTGGCGGAACTGGCGGCGAATATTCTTTGAACCGATCTACGAATGTGGCGGCGAGCATCCCTGCTCGCCGTGGAGGACGGCTTCCAGCCGTCCGGTAAAAACGTGGTCGGCGAGGTGGCTTTGGAGAGTCCGGAACGCTCGGCGATCGCGGAGCAAAAGCCCTCGGGCTGGAAGCCCGGCTCCACGTCAGCCAGGATGGCTGACGTCACGATTTTCATTTTCCTTCGTCGTCCCGCTTGCGCGTCGCTTCCAGAAGCATGCGTTCCGCTTCTTTCAGCGCTGCGCGCAGTTCGGCGACGGTTTGAAAGCGTTGCTTGATGTCCGGCTGGCAGGCGCGGACGATGACGCTGTTCATCGCGGCGAATTCCTCCGGCGCCTGCGCGTCAATCAACGTTGACGAAAGCTCCGGAAAACTCTGCGCCGAACTGCCGGTGTTCAACACGTAAAGCACCATGCCGAGCGAGTAGATGTCCGCCTGCGGCGTGCCCGGCCGTTCCGGCATCGGCGGCATGTAACCCGGCGTTCCCACCAGCGTGCGTTCCTGTTCTTCCGGACGAATCTCCGCGATTAGGCCCACATCCGCCAGTTTCGGCTGACCGTTCACGAACAGGATGTTCTGCGGCTTGATATCACGATGCGTGAGACCGCTCTGATGCAGAAACTCCAGCGGATCGCACAGTTGAATGCCCAAGCGCAGGCACGTCAGCGCCGGGAGCCGGTGCCGATGGAAGTTTTCACGGATGTTCACCAGATCGCGCGGCGTGTATCTGGCCGGATCGTTGATCCAGCCGTCGTCCTGCGCGTCGCCCAGCTCCATCACGTAATAAAAATAATCTTCGAACTTGGGGCTGACGAACGTGACGCGCAGCAAACCGGGATGTTTGTCCGAGATATTGCGATACCGGTTCGCTCCGTTGAACTCGCGGTCGAATGGCGCCGGGTCGTATTTGAATTTTTCCAGGTAAACCATCTTGAGCGCTTCCCACGGCCCGCCGGGCTTGCGCGCCAGCCACACTTTCCCATAGGCACCCTGCCCAAAAGCTTTCGGATGCAGCTCATAGCCCGGAATGTCCGGAACGGGATCGCTGTCTTCCTGAGCGGTCAGAGCGGCGGTGCGTGTATGTTCGGCAAAGGTGTGCAACCGCGAGCCCAGGCCCCAAACAATCGCCACCGGTACCTGCCCAACCGCCACAATCAACCACGGAAACCAGAAATTCGTTCCGTGGCTCAGCCAGATGCCGGCCGCCGCCGACAGCAGCATCAGCACAAGTCCTAGCACCAAAACCGTCAGCCAGCGCAAACGCCAGAACGCCACGCCCAGCACGGCGCCGATCATCACCAGCACCCACATCTCCAGCCACGACGGCATCCGGCGCAGCCAGTCGTCGTGCTTCAAGTTCAGAAGTTCCGTGATCAGGATTTCGACCCCGCCCGTGGTTTCGCCCGACCAGCGGCTGAACGGATCCAGAAATTCATCCCGTTCCCCATCCGCCACCGACGTTCTGGGATCAGAACCGATGAAGACGATCTTGTTCCGGTAAAAGCCTTTCGGCTGCGCGAGGGCGAAGCGGTAACTCAGTTCCGGCCACGTGTTGCGATCATAATACCGCAGCCACCGGAACTGAGCGTTGGTGCTGGCCTTGGTGCCGATCACCCTGGCGGCCGCTTCGGCCAGGCTTGGGTACGGCCCCGGTGCTGGGAACGGCCAGTGCCGCCGTACGATTCCATCCACATCAGGATCGAGCCAGGCCACGCCCCAATTCGTTTTCGCCGCTGAAAGGAACGGCTCAGCCGGCAAGAGCGGCCGCGCGCCGACAATGTCCGGATGCGTCACACGCGCCTGCTCCGCCATGAGGACGATCGGCACGCGTTGCATCGCCTGGGCCAGGGCTTCGTCTTTCTCAGTGTCGCGGCGGGAGCGGAAGAAGGCATCGATCACCACCAAGGCGCAGCCGTCGTCCGCGAGGCGGTTCAGGAGTGCGGCGTGGTGCGATCGATCCCACGGTTCCCCGCGCGCCTGTTGGAAATGAGCGAAGGCTTCATTATCGAGCTGGATGAGGATGACGCGGTTGCTGACTGTGCCCGCGCCGAAACGATAGAGGTAGTCGTAACTGGCGGCGATGAACGGCTCCCCGAGCGGCAGCAGCCACAGAAGCAATCCGGCCAGCACAACCAATGACCCGCCAATGACGGATCGAACCTTGGGTTTTGCTGTGACCGATTTGATGTTCACGCCGCGCCTGCTTTTAACGCGCGCCAGAGTAAACAGCGGTCATTAGCGAGAACAGTATTATCCGGCATTTCCGAAGAAAAAGCGGTGCCGGTGATCCGGTCAATGCACTGCCGTTCCTTCGGTCAGCCCGCGAATGATCGCCACGCTCGCAGAAGTTCCCAATCGCGTTGCGCCGGCCTCGATCATCGCCAGCGCCGTTTTCAAATCACGGATTCCACCCGAGGCTTTCACGCCAAACTTCTCACCCACCGTCGCTCGCAACAATTTCACATCTTCGATCGTCGCGCCGCTGCCGTTGAATCCCGTCGAAGTTTTGACAAACTTAGCCCCGCTTTCGACGATCAGTTCGCAGGCGCGCGCCTTCTGTTCATCCGTCAGCAATCCGGTTTCGAGAATCACCTTCACTGGTCGTTCATCCGCCGCTTCCACCACATCGCGCAATTCCCGCAACAGGACTTTGTCGCGCCCCTCCTTCAGCCAGCCGATGTTCAGAACCAGGTCAATTTCCTGCGCGCCGTCATCCACCGCCGCTTCGGTTTCGAAACGTTTCACATCGCCGGACGTCGCGCCGAGCGGGAAACCCACGACGGCGGCGATCTTTATCTCGGTTTCTTCCAGCGACGACCGCGCGTGATCCACCCAGCAGCCGTTCACGCAGACGCTGTAGAAACCGTGGGTGCGCGCTTCACGACAAAGCTGTTCGATGTCCGCCGCGACGGCATCGGGCTTGAGCAACGAGTGGTCGATGTAAGCCGCCAGTTGCGCGGCGCTGAGTTGAATTGCCATCCGGAAAAACTGCGGGACGCCGGGTAAGAGGTCAATGCCCCGCAGGCGCTTCGTCAGCGGATGGCTGGAGCGGGCGCACTCCGGCGGGCGTGGCGGCGTGCTTGGAGAATCCCCTACCCGTTCGTTGGACTGTTCCCGTCGAAGGCCATTCGTCCCCAGGCCGGAAACGGATAAAGCAGGATCGACTTCACCAAAATTCCTTGAACGTCCCGGCGGCTGATCTTGATTCGCCGGGCCGGGTCGAGCACGCGGTTGGTGCGCAGCCGCTGGAGCGTTCGCGCGCCGATGAGTATTGGCCATGCGCAAGCCAGCCGAAGGCGGATTTCCCCTCGCGGGATCCAGTTCGTGTAACGCCAGCCAGCGCGGAGATGCTCCTCGGCCAGGTCAAGCAAGCGATCATACACCGGGCGAAAGTTCGCTTCATTCTCTGGATTCAGAAGATCGGCCGGGTGCATCCCAACCGATGCCAGGAGTTCCCGCGGCGCATAACAACGGCCCATTCGCAGATCGACCGGAAGATCGCGCAGGATGTTCACCAGTTGAAGTCCCTTGCCGAAACGAACGCCGAGCGTTTCAAACTCGGCGGCACTTGAACCGCGCCGGGTCAGAAAACCGTCGCCGCGAAACTGGTTCCGCAGGCAGATGCGCGTCCAGAACTCGCCCACGCAACCAGCCACGCGATACGTGTAGTCGTCCAGCTCCGCTGCCGTTTCGAGCGTAACGACCTGCGATGCGCTCGCGCTGGCGAAGCGATTCAGATCCAGAACCTGTCCGCTTGTGATGATGGCGAGCACGTCTCGAATCTTCCGGCGGTCTTCCGGCTCGGCCGCCGCAAGCAGCTTCAAGCTGGTCTCCACCTGTTCCAGCAAGACGCGTTCGGCAGGGGATCCCTGACCGTGCAGCAGGCCGGAAAAATCGAGCGGCTCATCGCTTGAGGTGAGAATGCGTCCGCGCAAGGCGTCGAGGAGCTTCAATCGTCGTTCCAGTGGAACGATCTCCGTGTCGGCCGTACGGAGGGA
>CAMLLE010000204.1 GCA_946480555.1 uncultured Verrucomicrobia subdivision 3 bacterium | reverse complement strand
CGCAACGAAGTCGTTGCAGAATTGTGCCGTACATGAAAAAGGAAAGGCACCCTCACGGGTGCCTTTCCTGCAAATCAACGAATATCGCTTAGTAGCGAGGGAAGTTGAAGGTCTGCAGAACGACGGTGTTCGTCGAGGTGGCCAAGGATTGGCGCAGCGCCGTCGAGGTCACCTGTTGCACGCTGCCGTCAGAGAGAGCAATGTTGCCAGCTTTCTGATGCAGATCGCCGGAGGTCCAACCCCACTGAGTGCCCACAGCGGCGCCAAACGTCAGACTGTTCATCGACCGCCATGTATTCCACATCGAGGCTCCGCCGTTGCTGCTGGAGATGTTGCGATCACCAGCGAGAATGATCTGCGGATCGTCTTCGCGGGAATCGCCGTTGATGAAATAGCTGATTTTGCAGTTAACGCCGTCCGCATTGACGTTGTTCACCACTTCCGTGGCATTGCGCAGGTCCGGAGCGGCGAAGTTGGTCGCAGCAGTGCTCTTTCCGGCGTCGCTCGGACAGATCAAAACTTTGGCCGTGGACAGCTCGTTAGACATTGTTTGGAACACGAACGCAGGAGCATACGCTCCGGTCGGACCGACACCGCTCTTGCCGACGTGTTCTGAAGCACCGCCTGAGGCGCGGCTGACAGACATCGGAAAGCGATCGCCATTGTCACCAGACCAGATGCGGAAACCTAAGCTCACCTGCTTCAATCCGTTCACGCAGCTGATGCGCTGGGCTTTGGCTTTGGCTTTGGCAAGAGCAGGAAGGAGCATCGCGGCCAGAATCGCGATGATCGCGATAACGACGAGCAGTTCGATGAGGGTGAACGCCCGGATTTTGTTGCTGAATCTTTTCATATCTTCTCGTTAGGTGTTGTCGTTGTTGTGGCGAACAGTCCGCGAACTCTAGGGAATCCGTCTTCACTGTCAACCCGTATCTGACCGTGTTTAAGCACTGTCGGTGCCACCATCGACTTTCCCCGTTTTTCCGCGAAATTCTCACGCAAAACGCATTTTTTGCGCGCGATTTACACGCGCCGCGCGTGAGGCTCACGCAAGCTTGAGTTTAAGCGTTGCCCGAATGGCTGCTGAGTCTTCAGGCGCTCGATCTAGCGATCGTGATTTGCACTTTTCGGTTCGGGCTTTTTCTTTAGCTTCGCAGCATGGCATTCGACTCCTTTCGTTCGTGGGTGAATCATCTGGAAGCTTGCGGTGAACTCAAACGCGTCGCCCCCCCCGTCGCCACCGAATTGGAAATTACAGAACTGGCCGATCGCGAAATGAAGTCCCCGGGCGGCGGCAAAGCGCTGTTCATTGAAAAGCCGACCGTGAATGGTGTTGTCAGTCCGTTCCCTGTAGCCATAAACACGCTCGGTTCCCATCGCCGAATGGCCCTGAGCATGGGCGCGGAAACCGTGGAGGAGGTCGCCCGGGAACTCGGCTCGTTGATGAAGGCGAAACCACCTGCGTCCCTTCGCGAGACGATGAAGCTGCTCTCGACAGCGTTAGACCTTCGCCACGCAAAGCCAAAGCTGGTGAAGGACGGTCCATGCAAGGGAGTGGTGCACAAGTTTCAAGATTCAAGTTCCAACGGAGGCATTTCATGGCCACCCGCCCCCTCACTTGAGACTTCCAACTTGAAACTGGAAACGACACGGCCTCCGACCCTGCTAAACCTGCCAATTCTAAAATGCTGGCCACTCGACGGCGGCCGCTTTATCACGCTTCCCTGCGTCGTGACGAAGGATCCCGACACGGGCGAACGCAACGTCGGCATGTATCGCATCCAAATTTACGACGAACGCACGACCGGGATGCATTGGCAGTTGCAGAAAGTGGCCGCACGTCATGGGCGGCGCTACTACGAAACGGGCCAGCGGATGCCCGTCAGCATATTTCTTGGTGGCGATCCAATGTTTCCCTTTGCCGCGACCGCGCCGCTTCCGGACGGGCTCGATGAATTCCTGCTTGCTGGTTACCTGCGCAAGAAGTCGATCGAACTTGTGAAGTGCGAGACGAACGATTTGGAAGTCCCGGCCAATTCCGACTTCGTCATCGAAGGCTACATTGATCCCACCGAACCGCTGCGCGAGGAAGGCCCGTTCGGCGATCACACCGGCTATTACACCTTGCCCGAACCGTATCCGGTGTTTCACGTCACGGCGATCACGCATCGCAACGACGCGGTTTATCCGGCGACGATTGTTGGCATTCCGCCGATGGAGGATTTCTACATGGGCGGCGCGTCTGTGAAGCTGTTCCTGCCGATATTCAAAATGAACTTCCCCGAGATCGTGGACATCGCGCTGCCAGCGGAAGGCGTTTTCCACAACCTCGTCTTCGTGAGCATCAAGAAGACCTACCCGATGCAGGCCTACAAAATCATGCACGGCCTCTGGGGCATGGGGCAGATGATGTTCACCAAATACATCGTGGTGGTGGACGACGACGTGGACGTGCACAACACCAGCGAAGTCCTCTTCCGCCTCTGCGCCAACACCGACCCTCAACGCGACAGCATCTTCACCAAAGGCCCGGCCGACGTGCTCGATCACGCCACCAGCGAAATCGCCATCGGCAGCAAACTCGGCATTGATGCGACAAAGAAATTGCCCGGCGAAGGTTTCAAACGCCCCTGGCCGCCGCTCATCAAGATGGATGAAAACGTGAAGGCGAAGGTGGGAAGAATTTTCAACCCATAGCAGACACCGTCACCCCAATCCGTTCGTCCATTTCTATGTTGCATATGCAACATTACATTGTCCCGCATCGCGTCTGACCTGATCTGGTCTTTCAAAGCTTGAACGTGCGCAGTTGACGACCGGCGTCGCGCAGCACTTCAACCCGCCGCCCCCACGCCTGTTGCCCCAGATAATCCGATGGCAGAATCCGGCCCGGCAGCAGCGGGTCGTTCGTCACCGCGTCCAGCCACGCCTCGCGCTCCGCCGCCGCCCAGCGCAGCAACGCTTTCGCTGCGGCGTCGTTCAGCAGCGCGCCACCCGGTCGGTCCGCCAGCACCTTCAGATGCCGGGCATAGCGGCGGTTGATGCGCTCGAAATCCCACGCGCCTGCGACGATTTCCGCGTCCGACTCTCCCGCGCACGGCCGCGCCTCCAGCAGGATGAGCGATTCCACATTGATCTTTCCGCCGCCGAGAATCACGCGCTCCAGCGCCAACGGATCGGGTCGGATCCACACGCTATTTTGCAGATAGCCGAAGCCCTTGTCGCGCAGGTAGCGGCGCAGCCGTTCGCGCTGGGCGTTCTGTCCGGTGGGCACGTCGAATAGAACGAGTCGCCATCGGCCGTCCCAAGGACGTGCCCATTGCGCTTCCGGGTCGCGTCCGCCGAGGACGTGCAACCTTCCTTGGGCGGTGAGCCGGTAAAGACGGTCGTCAGGGGCGGTTGCATCGCGCTCCAGGAGTTGCCGACGTTCCAGCCGCGATGCCTGCTTGGACACCCTGTTGCCGTAGGCCCAGCTTTCGTAGGAGTCTGTGAGATTGCGAAAGGTGGGGCGCGCCATAATGTCGGCAGACCAAAGCAGGAGATTCAGAAATCCTTCGGTCTTGCGGTTCATGACAAGAGTGTGTCCTCATTTATGTTGCATATGCAACATCGGGCGGGGATAGGGTAAGGAGGTGGCGTTTCGGCGCGCGTTAAACGGGTCACCAGTTCTGCCGAGTTTGCTTGAAGGTCGAACTCCGTTAAAACAACCGCAACTTGAGCCATCACAAAATGACCTCCCGGATTCTTCTGCTCGTTCTCCTGGTTGCTCCAATCTCGTTCACCGCGTTCGGCGAGACCGACACAAACTCTCACGCACTGAACGTCCGCAGCTTCGGTGCGACTGGCGACGGCAAGACTTTGGACACGGATGCAATCAATTCAGCGATTGATTCGGCGGCGGCGCGCGGGGGCGGGACGGTCTATTTTCCCGCGGGAACTTATCTGAGCTTTTCCATTCGGCTGAAGAGCCACATCCGCCTCCATCTGGACCAGGGCGCAACTCTGCTGGCGGCAAGTCCCGCCGAGCACCGGGGACGTTACGATTCGCCGGAGGACAACGAATGGGATTCTTATCAGGACTTTGGCCACAGTCATTGGAAGAACAGCCTGATCTGGGGAATCGGGCTGGAGAACGTTTCGATCGTGGGCCCGGGTTTGATCAATGGCAAAGGGCTCACCAAACGCGGACCCGGCCCGCGCCGCCCGAGCCGGCCGGGTGATATGCCGCTGGTCTTCAACTCGGTAACGAACCCGGTGGAGCAAACCTACAGCGTGACCAGCACCAATGCCTCCCTGCGCCCGATGCTTGATCCGACCATGGATGGCGAAGGCAACAAAGCCATTGCGTTGAAGCTTTGCCGAAACGTGATTCTGCGCGACTTCTCAGTCCTGAACGGCGGCCATTTTGCGCTGCTCGCCACCGGCGTAGATAATCTCGCGATCGACAACGTCAAGGTGGACACCAATCGCGACGGCTTCGACATCGATTGCTGCCGCAACGTGCGGATTTCCAACTGCGCGATCAATTCCTGCAACGACGATGCCATCGTGCTGAAGAGCTCCTATGCTCTCGGCTTTGCACGTGCAACGGAGAATGTGTCGATTGTTAACTGCCAGGTTTCGGGTTACGACCTGGGCTCGTTCTTCGATGGCACCTTCCGGCGCACGCAGGACGTGGCGCCAGATCACGACCGCGTCACCGGCCGTATCAAGTTCGGGACGGAATCGAATGGCGGTTTCAAAAACATCGCCATCGCGAATTGCCTGTTCGACCGCTGCCGTGGAATCGCACTCGAAACGGTCGATGGTGGAATTCTCGAAGACGTCACCATCAACAACATCACGATGCGCGAAGTCACCACCGCGCCCATCTTCCTCCGGCTGGGTAGCCGGATGCGGGGACCGGAAGGCATGCCCGTCGGCAAACTCCGGCGCGTCCACATCAGCAACGTCATCGCCAGCGACGTCGATCCGCGGTACGCCTGCATCATCGCTGGCATTGAGGGGCATCCGGTGGAAGACGTGAGCTTGAGCAACATTCGAATCCATTATCGCGGGGGCGGCACGCGCGCGCAGGCAGAGCGGGAGATTCCGGAGAACTCCAATTCCTACCCGGAGCCTTCCATGTTCGGGATCACGCCCGCTTACGGCTTTTATCTTCGTCATGTAAATGGCATCGAACTGAACAACGTTGAAGTGCGATTCGACTCGGAGGACCAACGGCCAGCGTTTGTGCTGGACCAGGTGGAGGACGCCGACCTGATCAACGTCAAAGCGGACGCGGCGCCGGACCATCACTCGTTTCGTTTGCGTTCGGTGGCGGGCTTCACGTTGCGGGAAAGCCGCGGGATGAAGGACAGAAACCTGAATCGGGCGAAAGACGTGCGGTTCTGACGCGCTTCATTCGTTTTGGTTCGCCGGAACGGCCGGTGAGCCGCCGCACGGAAACGAAGCAATTCCAGTCCGTCGCTCGTGTTGAGTGTTCCGCCCAGTTGACCACCGGCGCGCCGACGGGCAGTGTTGCGCCCGGATGACCTTGGAAATCGGACTGTTGCTCGGCCTGATTCTTGTCGCGGTGGTTCTCTTTTCCACGGACTGGATTCAGCCCGACGTCGTGGCGCTGTGCTTGATGCTGACGCTGGTCTTTGCCGGTTTGCTCCCGGCGGACAAGGCGTTCGCGGGTTTTGGCAGCGACACGGTCATCATGATTCTCGGCCTGTTGCTCCTTTCCGCTGCCTTGTGGCGAACGGGCGTGGTGGATTGGGCAGGCGGACGCATCCTGCGTCTCACCGACACTTCGCCCACACGAATCCTGATCGTCATCATGCTGCCGGTGGCGATGTTCAGCGCGTTCATGAGCAACACGGCTTGCACGGCGTTCTTCGTTCCGGTGGTGCTCGGGCTCGCCAGACGCGCTTCCGTCAACCCCAGCCAGCTGCTCCTGCCGCTGGCATTCGCATCGATTCTCAGCAGCTCCGTCACATTGATCAGCACTTCAACCAACATTGTGGTGAGCGGTTTGATCGTGCACCAAGGCATGGACCCCATAGGACTGTTCGAACTGGCTCCCGTCGGACTGCCGATCTGCATCATGGGCCTGACCTACACCTTTATCGTGAGCCGGAAATGGCTCGCGCATCGGAACGCGCCGGTAACCGTCGATGATTTCGGCATC
>CAMLLE010000203.1 GCA_946480555.1 uncultured Verrucomicrobia subdivision 3 bacterium | reverse complement strand
TGGTCAATCAGAAGGCCGGGCTCTACGACATGCAGGATGTGCTGGGTTTGAAGTAAATCGTAGGGCAGGATTGTCTCAAAACTCGCGGCGCCCAGCTCCGTAGGAGCGGAGGCCGGTAGCCACGGGTGGAGCGAAGCGAAACCCGTGGAAGGAACAAAACGAAATCGAGCCCCGGCAGGGGCGGCAGACTCCGTCGCCCGCTCCGGGGCGAGGCATCTATGCGATCTGCAACCACGGGTTCCGCTCGCGCTTCACCCGTGGCTACCAGCTGGCGCTCCTTCGGAGCTGGGGCAATTTGCTCTTGAGACAGTCCCTTCCGGCCTGCCGGTGAGCGGCGCTTTCGAGCGCCAAGTTGCGATTGCCCTATTCTCTTGGTTCAACTCGGGACTCGAAAGTCCCGAGAACCGGCGGGCTGGAAAGCCTGCCCTACATCGTTATGCCTTGTGCCCACGCTTTCATCGCACTCGGATCGAACCTTGGCGATTCCGTTGTCAATCTTCGCCGTGCCATGCAACGGCTGGCGGCGTTTTCCGATCAGCCGCTTCGCAACTCGTCACTCTGGGAATCCACACCGGTCGATTGTCCGCCGGGATCACCGCTGTTTGCAAACGCGGCCGTGGGCTTGATTCCGCGCACCGACGAAACGCCGGAATCGTTGCTCGCGAAACTGCAATCGCTGGAAACAGAATTCGGCCGGCGGCCGAAGAAGATCCTGAACGAAGCGCGGCCGTTGGATTTGGATTTGATCGCATTCGGCGATGAAGTTCGCTCAAGTCCGCAGCTCACCCTGCCGCATCCGCGCGCGCATTTGCGGAAGTTCGTTCTGGCTCCATTGGCGGAGATTGCACCCGCGTTGGTGCTGCCCGAGCAGACACAGCCCGTTGCAGAAATTTTGCGCACATTGACTTCTGACGAAGCTGTCCGAAAGTTGAGAAACTCGAAGCAGGAATGAATTTGCCGCCGCTGATACTGGCGTCCGCTTCGCCGCGACGTTCCGAACTGTTGAAGCAGTTGGGTGTCGAATTCCGCGTGCTTCCGAGCGACGCTCCGGAAGTTCACGACGACGAACTCACGGCCCGCGAAGTCTGCCAGGTGAACGCCTATCGCAAGGCGCACGCGGTGGCGAAGAAGAATCCCGATGCACTCGTGCTGGGCGCGGACACGCTGGTGTATCTGGACAACAAACTCCTCGGAAAGCCGTCCAGCCTCGAAGATGCCTACGCCATGCTGGAGCGATTGCAGGGGCGCACGCACGAAGTCGTGACGGCGGTCTGCCTGATTCATCACAGAATCCGGAGGCAGAAGGTTTTCTCCGACGTCACGGCGGTCACCTTTCGTCCGCTGACTTCGGTCGAAATCCAGCGCTATCTCATTCAAACCAACCCGCTGGACAAAGCCGGCGCCTACGCGATTCAAGACAACGGCGAGTTGATCGTGGAAAGAATTTCGGGCTCGTACACGAACGTCGTCGGATTGCCGGTGGAAATGCTGCGCGACGAATTGAGTTCCTGGAATGGATCGAACGGCGGCTGACCTGGCCGATCGCGGAATCCTTCGTGCCGCAATTCAGTTTGTTCCCTTCGCCTTCCTGCGCTACTGTCATGCCGGTTTTGGAAGGGCGGAGAATCGCTTTTCCCGGAGCAATTCGGGAGAGGAGGAAAGTCCGAACACCATAGGGCGCGATGCCGCGTAACCTGGCCTCGAGCTTCGGCTTTGGCCTGGATACACGCGGGGGACGATGCTGCGAAGCGTCTCGACGGAAAGTGCCACAGAGAAAATACCGCCATTGTAGCGGCGCTCCATGAGCGACGATTGGGAAATGGCTGACGTTTGAATGTGTGAACGCGCCTCGGCGGTCATAGACCGCCGCTACAATTGGTAAGGGTGAAAAGGTGGAGTAAGAGCCCACCGCTCCAAGCGCAAGCGAGGAGGCATGGCAAACCCCATCGGGTGCAAGGCCAAATAGGGAATCCTGGAGCGGCTCGCTCCAAGTTCTGCGAAAGCGGGACGGATTCCGGGTACTGGCTGCTGAGACAAATGATTCTCTCCGCCGCAAGGCGCAGACAAAATTCGGCTTACAGCCCTTCCAAAACCAGTTTCGAATTCACTCCCGCTCGATGTCGTCCTCGACTTCGTTCTCGCTTCGCAGCTGTTTCGACGACGCCGACGAGCAAGGATGATTACGACCAAGACACTGCCATCGGCTGCAATCCGCCGCCGCTGATGAGCGCAAACTTGACATCCACACCACCGTCGCGATTTGGAAAACCCGCTTGCCTTTTCGAAAACGTTGTGAGCGAATCGGGCATCCCGGGACCCCACTCACCCGAAACCGTCCACGTTTATGCCAACTACAAATGCGCGTCGGGTTGTTTCTATGCGGTCATCGTCAAAATGGTGGGTTGTTCTCCTTCTATTTGCGTCGGAGTTGTTCTGCACCGGAGCCTTGAAGACATGGGTGGGCACCGGCAGCACGGGCAACTGGAGCACTTCCGCCAACTGGGCTCCAGCCGGTGCGCCCGCCAACAATGATGACCTCTCGTTCCCGGCGGGCTCAGCGCAACTGGTCAACACCAACAACCTGAATCGCACGTTCAATTCCATCACGTTCAGCGGTGTGTCCGGCGGCTACATCCTGCGCGGAAACGGCATCACGCTCACCGGCGGCATCACTGCGGCGAACACGGCAGGCGGAAATTCCATCCAGCTCGCAATCACGAACGGCGCCAATCAAACCGTGAGCGCGACCACGGGCGGCACCGTGAATCTCGACGGCCCGGTGGCGCTCAATGGCTTCACGCTCACCGTGAACAATTCCTTCAACGTGAGCATTGGCGGCCAGATCAGCGGAACTGGAAACCTGACGAAGAACGGGACCGGAACTCTGCTGCTCGATGGCGCGGTCAACAACACGTTTTCCGGAACCACCACGGTCAACAACGGCACGCTGAACCTGAACGACACTTCCGCGGCGACGGAGATGATTCCCGGAAATGTGGTGGTGAATACCAGCGGCCTGTTGCTTCTGTCCGAAGGCAATCAGATTGCCGATACGGCCATGATCACCATCAATGGCGGCGGTGTCTTCGATCTGAACAATTTCAATGAAGAGATCGGCAGCCTGACTTTCACCGGCGGCAGCGTGACGACCGGCACCGGCACGTTGACGAATGGCAGCATCACGACGCTGGCCTCGGCAACGGCGGCGACCATTTCCGGGAACCTGCATTTGGGAAACCTGACGCGCACGTTCAATGTCGCACAGGGCGCCGCGTCAGGTGACTTGATCATCTCGGCGGTGATCAGCGGCGGTTCGCTGGGCGCCTTTCCGATCATCACCTACGCCGGGATTCTCAAGACCGGCGACGGCACTCTGAATCTCACCGCGGCAAACACCTACCTGGGTCACACCACGGTGAACGACGGTTTGCTGCGCGTCATGGATGACCGGGCGCTGGGGGCGACTTTTGCGATCTTCGGTTCAGCGGGCACCACGGTCAATTCGGGCGGGCAGCTTACGCTCGTCTCGGTGGATGTCGGTGCCGAACCCTTGATCGCCAACACTCCCAGCGTCTTCCTGAGCGCGTCCGGCTCGAGCAGCTGGAGTGGCGTCGTCACGCTCAACACCAACCCGACCGTGACCACGGGCGGCGCGCTGGCCTTCAGCAACACCATTGCGGGCGTCGGAGGAATCACATTTGGCGGAAGCGGCATCGGCGTGGTGTACCGGCTCGCAGGCACGAATGAGAACACTTACGCCGGCACCACGATCCATCAGGCTGGAACGCTGCAATTGGCCAAAGAAGCGCTGAATGGAGCCATTCCCGGCAACCTGGTGATTGGCGACGGATTGAATACCGACGGTGTCGTCATGCTTGAGATCAATCAGATCGCCAACACGGCGACCGTGACGGTGAATTCCAATGCGTTCTGGAATATGGGCGGGTTCAACGATTCTGTTTCGAATGTGGTCCTCACCGCCGGCACCATCACGAACGGCACGCTGACGTTGTCCGGCCAAAGCGTCACAGTGAATCCCTCATCGGTGAGTTCGGTGATCGATGCAACCGTGCGGTTGTTTGCGCCTTCGATCACCTTCAATGTTGGAAACGGCCCCGTGTTCAGCGATCTGATCATTTCCGGAACCATCATTGAAAATGCCTTGGTGAAAACCGGTGCCGGCGCGATGAATGTGACCGGCGCTAATACCTACTCGGGACTCACAACGGTCAACGATGGAATCCTGCGCATCGAGAATGACGCCGGTCTGGGAAACGTCTCCGCCGGCACCGTTGTCAACTCCGGCGGCACATTGCGATTTCCCGCGTCGATAACCACCATAACCGAGCCGCTGATGCTGACCGGAGATGGAGCTGCGGGCGCCGGCGGTGCGCTGGAACTGTTCGGCGACGGAACGATCGCCACGAACATTGTGCTTGGCGGTTCCACGACGATCGACGCGGATCCCGGACTTTGGGAAGTGACCGGCGTGATCAGTGGCAGTGGACCGTTGATCAAGCTGGGCACCGGTGAACTCCGTCTCAGTGGCAGTTCAGGAAATACGTTCCTCGGCGGTGTCGAAGTTGACCACGGAACGCTGTCGCTGAACAAAACCGCGGGAAACGCCGTTTCGCGTCCGGTCATCATTGGCGATGGCACAAGCAGCGGATTGGATGATGTTCTCCATCTGATGCGGGATCAGCAGATTCCGGACACGGCTGGCGTGACCATCCATGGCACGGGCATTCTGCTCATGCCGTTGAATAATGAAACGATCGCCTCGTTGTCGGGTTCGGGCCGCATTGATCTCGGGACGGCGGGGGACCTCACCTTTGGCGACGCGCTGAACACTGTGTTCAGCGGTTCCATCAGCGGCGCGAACGGACAAATCGTGAAACAGGGAACCGGAACCATCACGTTCACGGGCAACAGTTCGTTCGGGCCGTCCGGCGGAAATAGCACGATATCCGCGGGGACAGTTCTCGTTGACGGTCGAATGACCAATGCCTCCTGGACGGTGAATGCGAGCGGCACTATCGGCGGCCTTGGGACGGTCGCAAATGTATCTGTGGCCGGCGGACTCCGGCCGGGCACCAGCCCCGGCGGCATTACCGTCAGCAATCTCACGTTCACCGCGGCCGGCGATTACTTTGTGGAGCTGACCGGGCCAAACGCGGGAACGCACTATGACCAAACCGCAGTGCGCGGCACGGTGGATTTGGGCGCTTCAACGCTTCATCTGATTTCAGCTTTCACCGTGCGGGTGCAACCCGGCGATGAATTTCGAATCATCAGCAATGACGCCGGCGACGCTGTGGTGGGAACGTTCAACGGCCTTCCCGACGACACCACGTTTGCGCTGGGCGGCTACGAGTTCACAATCAATTACAATGGCGGCACAGGGAATGACGTGGTGCTGACGCTGGCCGGCGTTCCCGCGACGGGCGGAGCTGTCGCAGTGTCGGCGGGTAACGGCGATGATCTGATCGGCCCCAACGAATGTAACTCCCTGCACCTCGTGATTTCGAACAGCACGGGCATGGCGATGACCGGAATCCGCGCCACGCTGGCTTCAGCAACCGAACGCGTCGGGATCGCGCAGCCGTATTCGCTGTATCCCGATGTCCCATCCGGAGCCAGCCGGACGAACATCGTTGCGTTCCAGATTTCCACGCTGTCCAACTTCGTTTGCGGAACGGAAATCGAACTGGATCTGATCGTGGACAGCGACACGCACGGAACGTTCATCGTGCCGTTCGCGCTGGCGTCCGGCGGGCCCGCTCTGGTTCCGGATCGCTACGATGTCGGTGTGCTGACGAACATTCCCGAAATCGGAACGATCGAATCGACAAACGTGGTCGCCGGTTTTTCCGGGCCGCTGTCAAAGGTGGTGGTTTCCATGTGGCTGACGCATTCGGTAACTGCTGACCTGAGTGTGTCGCTGATCAGCCCCGATGGCACCGTGATCGATCTTTCGTCCGGCAATGGCGGCGGGGCAAACTTCGGCACCGCCTGCGCTCCCGACAATGTTCGCACGACGTTTGATGACGACGCGGGAATTTCCATTACCGCCGGTGCGCCGCCGTTCACGGGAACGTTCCGGCCTGAAGGTTCGCTCGCCAGCATCCCGTCCGTAAACGGCAACGGCGAATGGCGGCTGCGCGTCACCGACAGTGTTGGCGGCAGCCA
>CAMLLE010000202.1 GCA_946480555.1 uncultured Verrucomicrobia subdivision 3 bacterium | reverse complement strand
GCGCGAATTCCTATTTCGTCAAACCCGCCAGCTTCGAAGCGCTGGTGCAGATAGTGGGCGTGATTCAGATGCCGAACCAGGCGGGGTTCAGTTGAGGAGTGCGCGTTTTGCCGGGCTGCCATGCGGGCGTCAACAAAGCAAAGGAGCCGGGACACAAAGTCAACTGGGCATCCTTCTGCGACGTTCCTCGGGAAAAGGGATTCCTCCGACCCGCAACAATGCAACGTGCACCTGTCGTTTCTGCCACTGTGCGCCTTCGCGTTGAAACGGTAGCCAGAGAGTTGTTTTGGAAGGGAGATCCGGCCTGCGGCTTGGATCTCGCAGGCCGGTCGGAGGGGAAGCCCGGGGGAGGGCCGGTGTGTGTTAAAAAACCTCCGCCTTCAGCCCCGATGCCTGGCGGACGGCTTGAGCGATCCGGGAAAGTGATCGCAGCGCGAGATGCCCGCAGGCGGAGTTCGGCGTGGGCCGGGTGGCGGAATAAATTTGCACCAGTGGAATCTGTGCGCCAGCCGCTCGCAATTCCTTCAAGCGCTGCGCGTATTGCTCGATCTCTTCCAGCGGCGGTTCCTCGCCGTTGATCGCCGGGAACAAACTCTGGATGATCACGGGACGATTGCGGCTGATGAGCAGGATGTTGCTCAGGATCTTTTCCAGCGGAACGCTCATGCGATCCACCTTGTTCAAGTAAGCCTGCGTGCCGCCGTCCAGCTTGATCCAGATTTCGTCGGACTTCGTCAGGTATTTCAGTCCCTGCTGCACGTGAGGTT
This sequence comes from uncultured Verrucomicrobia subdivision 3 bacterium, assembly GCA_946480555.1. The sequence goes on along the minus strand of CAMLLE010000202.1, from coordinate 5,440 downwards.
CGTCGAGGCCGGTTCCGTTCGTGCTGAGCACGAGTTTGAAGAACGGGAACCCGCCGAGCGCGCGCACATGAACCACGGATTGCACCACTTCAACGAAGTTTTTCGCCAGCGTGGGTTCGCCATCGCCGCTCAGTGTCACGTGACGCAGTTGCAGCAATTCATCGGGCAGTGCGTGATACCAGGGACGCTCGCGCAACCGGCCGCTGACGACAAAGGCCAGGGTCTTCCGCAACTCATCCGCCAGCACTTCTGGATTCAGGATCGTTTCGCGCGGAGGTTCGTTGCGATGCACTTCGCAATAGACGCAGCTGAAGTTGCATTGCTTGTCCGGATTCATGTTCACCCCGATCGTCAAGCCGCGAGCGCGGGCTGAGACGACGACGTAAACAAAGCGGTTCTCAAGAAAATCGCGCGGACAACCGAAGGCGGTTTCTGGAGCAGGAGGCAAGGCGCTGCCGCGCTTCCGTTTTTCCGGATGGTCGAGCGCCGTGTTTAAATGTGGGGTGAATCCTTCCACAATCGTGGGCTCACCATAGGCCGCATGGGAAGGAGTCACTACACTCGCGTTGTCAAACTCTGGGCGTATTTTGCGGGAATTCAAAATGCGTGGCAGCCCCATCGTTATTGGGTTTTGTTCACCTTGATGTCAGCGGAACGAATCTTAACGAACGAGATCGGGTGACCAGCGAATTGATTCGGGAATTGTTCCTCACGCGAAGCTTCCTATTTCTTCGCAACCTGCTCACGAGCTCCAAATCCTCTCCATTTGTCGCTCCTCTAGAGCGGTTACCAGAAGAAGTTTCCGACAACCGCGGAGACGCGGAGACGCGGAGCAATCAAAATAGGGCTTCCTCCGCGCCTCTGCGCCTCCGCGGTGAGATGATCCGGAAATGAATTTGGAGAAACGCTATAGATCGATAGATTCACCACGGAGTCCGCCTGCGTTACACTCGTGGCTACTCGCTTTTGCTCTGGAACTGAGGATGGTTTCATGGGAAGGACGCGAGAGCGCGAAATGTCGTCCTCGTCCTCCTCGTCTTCGTGCTCGGTTGTTTGGGCTTCGAGGACGACGACGAGGACGAGAAGGAGGGCGATATTACCCGCTTCTAGAATAGCTGCTGTCTGATCGACGCGGATCGAGGGAGGCGGTTCGGTCTCAAAGAATCCGAGTCCATCGGTGCTTGCAACACCTTCCCGGGGGGCTTGAAACAACATTCATTTGCTCCTGATGAAAACTATCTTGTCGCGAACGCCTTCGGCATGTCGAAGCCGCGATTGCCCAGCTCGTGCAAAATCCGATGATTGTTCGGCAACGGGCGCGTAGTGCCTCCGCGGCATTCAGCCGAAGCTCACTTGCAAACGGCGAACCGCCGCAAACGCACAACGAACTACCTGCATGAAAAAGATCATTCTCCTCATAACCGTCATCGGCCTTTCAGCCGCATTCAACAGCGCCGCGGCAGACGGCAAGGAACTTTGGGACAAAGGCTGCGCCAAATGTCACGGTGCCGATGGCAAAGGCGACACAAAGATGGGCCAGAAGCTGGGCGCCAAGGATTACTCCAGCGCCAAAGTCCAGGACGCCATCACTGACGAAGCCATCGCCAAGGCGATCAAGGAAGGTGTGAAGGACAAGGACGGCAAGGTTCTGATGAAGCCGACCGAAGGCATCACTGATGACGAAGTGAAAGCGCTGACCGCGTATTTGCGGGGGCTGAAGAAGTAAGCTCCAGGCGAGGGTTGAACCTGCGCGAACCGCCGTTGATTGCCACTCCTGTTCGTGACCAGCCCTCGCCACGCTCTTTCAAATTCCAAATCGTAATCGTCCCTCGTCCTCGTCGTCGTCCTCGGGGTGAGTCGAATTGAATCGGAACGAATCGAGGGACGAGGGACGAGGGACGAGATGTGAATGCGGTTTCCCAATAGATGTTCAAGCTTTGCCAAGAACCGCGATGCAGGGAAGCAAGGCCACAAATAACACTCATACTGTGAGACTGGCGCGAGGCCGGTTCGAGCCGGTTCGCGACGAACCGGGAGCAGGGGCGAGCGCCAGCCAAACATCCTACGTATGAAAAAACTACTCGTGCTCGCCATCGCCATGACATCGATCACTGCGTGGACCGTTCGCGCAGCGGATGCCAAGGCGTTGTATGACGAACAGTGCGCCAAGTGCCACGGCAAGGAAGGCAAAGGCGAAACTAAAATGGGCCAGAAACTCGGCGCGAAGGATTATTCCACCGCCAAGGTTCAGGAAGAAATGACCGACGCCAACGGCATCAAGGCCATCCGCGAAGGCCTGAAAGACAAAGAAGGCAAGGTCCTGATGAAGCCATCGGAAATCTCCGAGGCCGACGCCAAAGCGCTCGTCGATTACATGCGCACGTTCAAGAAATAGAACAGCTGCAAAGCTGATGACACCGCGGGACGTGATGAACGTCCCGCACCCTCCCATGAGCAACGAAAGCAAGCCACACACAAAACCGCGTCACTTCCGCAACTGGATCAGCTTTACCGGCGCGGTGGTGGCGCTTGGCAGCTTCTTTGCCTTTCTCCTGCTCTTCGCGCTCGACGTTCTCGATCCCAACGGAAATCCGTACCTCGGCATTCTGGCTTACGTCATCGCGCCATCGTTTCTCTTTTTCGGCCTGGGCCTGATCGCGCTTGGCTTCTGGCTGCAGCGACGCCGCTTTCGCGCCGTGGGAGCCGACGCTCCGGCAAGTGTGCTCGCGGTCGATCTCTCGCGACCGGGCGATCGCCGGAAGCTACGCATTTTCGTTTTTTGCAGTTTGATCTTCCTCCTGTGCACCGCCATTGGCAGTTACCAGAGCTATCACGTGAGCGAGTCGGTTCAATTCTGCGGACAGGCTTGCCACGTTCCGATGAAGCCGGAGTTTGTCGCCTACCAGAACTCGCCGCACGCCCGCGTCAGCTGCGTGGAATGCCATGTCGGTCACGGTGCCCGAGCGTTTGTGGAAGCGAAGATGAACGGCATGCACCAGTTGATTGGTGTGATGACTGGCGACTATCAACGGCCGATTCCCACTCCGATTCGCAACCTGCGGCCCGCACGCGAGACCTGCGAGCAATGCCATTGGCCGAACAAGTTTTCCGGCAACATCGACCGCGTTTACCAGCATTACCTCGCGGACGAAACCAATACACCTTACGCCGTCCGGCTCTCGCTGAAGGTTGGCGGCGCAGACCCGGCGCACGGCACGCCCGGCGGCATTCACTGGCACGTCAGCCAGGACAACAAAATCGAATATGTGGCGAGCGACGATCGCCGTCAGACAATTCCGTGGGTGAAAGTCACAGATCCGCAAGGGAACGTCACCGAAGACCGGCTCCCGCGATTCACCAACGACATCACGAAGATGGAAATCCGCCAGATGGATTGCATGGATTGCCACAACCGGCCCTCGCACCGCTATCGTTCGCCGAACGACGCCGTGGATCTGGCGATGAGCATTGGGAAAATTGATCCGTCGGTTCCGTGGGTGAAGTCCAACGCCGTCAAAGTTCTTGCCGCCAAGTACGACACCGAATCGCAAGCGCTGCATCAGATCGCCACCGCGCTGCGAGCCAGCTACGACGGGCGTCCGGACGTCGAGAAGATCGTCAAGGAAGTGCAGACGATCTACAGCCAGAATTTCTTCCCGGAGATGAAGGCCGACTGGCGCGCCTATCCTGAGAACATTGGACACAAGGACTGGGCTGGCTGTTTCCGCTGCCACGATGGCAAGCACGCGTCGCTCGACGGCAAAAAGAAAATTCCCGCCAGCGACTGCATCTCCTGCCACACGATCCTCGCGCAAGGCGCGGGTGAAGAGCTGAACCTGATTTCTCCAAATGGACAACCATTCAAACATCCTGGAGACGAGGTCGATGGCTCATGCAACGACTGCCATACTGGCGGTCCGTAGTGGCTGTTCGATTTCCGTCCTGTTGCGAAACGAATCTTCAAGTGGCGGGACGCGTCTTTCCGGACGCGCCGCGCGGGAGAGCGATTCGCAAATGGCTGAGAGCCTTCCCGAAAAGTTTGGCGACGGGGCGCGTCCGTCCTCGGGCGCAGCAAGGTCCGAATTTGCAAAAAGCGGAGGCCGTAGTCGTGATGTGGGTTGCTGTGGCCGCGGACGGCCACGCTCCGTTTCCCGGCCGGGCGCTGCTTCTTCAGCACGCTGCCGCGGAACGCGGGGAGCGATGCATCCAAATTGGCGCAGATTCTTCCTTCTGGCGCTTTTGGTTCTTCTTCCGCTCACGAGCTTCTCCGCTGAGAAGATCACAAACGCGGATTGCCTCGATTGCCACCTGGATCCGACGACGACGCGAAAGGTGGACGGCAAAACCGTTTCGCTCGTGTTCGCCACGAACACGTTTTCGAAATCGATTCACGCGAGCCTGGATTGCATCGATTGCCATGTCGGCATCAAGGACATGGTTCACGATCCGAAGCTGCCGCCGCCGGATTGCGCCAGTTGCCATGAAGAGGCGGGCAAGCAATACGCGCTGAGCATTCACGGATTGAGCCACAAACTCGGCGCCTCGGGCGCGGCCGATTGCTGGGATTGCCATGGCGCGCATGAGATCGGTCCGGTGAAGTCCGCCGGCTCGCCGGTGTTCAAACTGAACCTCCCGCAGACCTGCGCGAAGTGTCACAGCAATCCGCGGTTGACGGAGGAATACCGGATGAAGAATCCGGAAGCGGCTTCGCATTACAAGGACAGCATCCACGGCGTGGCGTTGCTGGAGAAGGGACTCATCGTCGCGCCGTCGTGCAGCGATTGCCACGGCGTGCATGACATCAAGCGCGGCGTGGATCGGGAATCGCCCATCAATCACGCGAACGTTGCGGGCACCTGCGGCAAGTGCCATGTGGGCGTGGAGGAAATCTACAACAACAGCGTCCACGGCAAGCTGCTGCTGGCGGGCGATCCCAAGGGACCTGTCTGCACCGACTGCCATACCGCGCACGAAGTGGAGACGCCGAAGAACGGCCATTTCAAAATGGTCAGCGACCAGCGCTGCGGCAAATGCCATCAGGACCGGCTCGAACATTACCGCGACACGTATCACGGCAAGGCGATGGCGCTGGGGAAACCGAACGTCGCCCCCGATGTCGCCGCGTGCTACGACTGCCACGGCCATCACGATGTGTTGCCGCACCTTGATCCGGCATCCCGGCTTTCCCAGTCGAACATTCTCGCCACCTGCCAGGCGTGTCATCCGGACGCCACGATGGGCTTCACGGAGTACAAGCCGCACGCGAACCCGCTGGACAAAGAAAACTATCCGGTGCTGCACGTGGTGTTTGTGGCGATGACTGGTTTGCTGATCAGCGTGTTCACCTTCTTTGGATTGCACACGGTTGTCTGGCTGGTGCGCGCGGTGTGGCTGTATTTGCATGATTCAAAGAAGTTCCGCGAAGCAAAGGCGAAGACCC